>NZ_JBVHVT010000038.1:0-76667 GCF_055564695.1 Streptomyces sp. NPDC029014 | reverse complement strand
CAAGAGGACCCCCGACACCACCAGAAAAACAGACAAAAAAAAAAAAAAAAAGGGAAACCCCCCCCCCCCCCCCCCCCCCCCCCCCCCCCCCCCCCCCCCCCGGGCCTTCGGGTCGTTCGGGTCGGGCCGTCAGCCGAGGAGGCCGCCGACGAGGCCGGGCTTCTTCGACGGGGCGTCCCCGCCGGTGCCCGCGCCGCTGCTGCGGTTGGTCGTGGACGACGGAGCCTTCGGGCTGGACTGCTTCGGTGCGGTGCCGGAGCCGGAGCCGCTGCCGGAGCCGCTCTGGCTGCTGCCGGTGCTGCGGGTGGTGGGCGGCTGCGAGCCGGTGCCCGTGGTCTCACGGGCCGTGGAGCCGGCGCGGCTGGGCTTGGTCGAGGGGGTGGCGCTGGCGGCGGGCTCCGCCGGCTTCGAGGGCTGCTGGGAGGCGGGCTGCTGCGGTTGCTGCTGCTGGTGCTGCTGCTTGGACGGCGGCACCGGCAGCGGGGAGCCGGGCAGGTAGTTGCTCGGGGCCTGGCCCGGGCCGGGCACGGTGACGACGGTGCTGGAGCGGACGGCCCCGCCGAGCAGCGAGCCGATGAGCAGGGTGAGTCCGCAGACGAGGGTGGCCATGACGGCCCCGCGGCGCAGCACCCGCCGCCGCAGCGCCCACAGGTCGGAGCGCGGGCCGAGGGTGCGCCAGGCCTCGCCGGCGAGGCGTCCGTCCAGGGAGTAGACGGGCGCGCCGGCGATGATCAGGGGGCTCCAGGCGGCGAGGTAGATGATGTCGGGGGCGTCGTAGGCGGGGACGGTCTTCCAGCTGACGGTCATGAGCAGGGCGGCCGACAGCAGTGCGCCGAAGCAGGCGGCGAACCGCTGCCAGAGCCCGAGGACGGTCAGGACGCCGACGACGACCTGGAGGAAGGCCACGCTGAGCCCGGCCCCGACGGGGTGGGCGAGGGCGAAGTCGCGCAGCGGCTCGGCCAGGGCCCAGGGTTCGAGGGTGCGCAGCCAGGTCACCATGGAGCCGCGCTCGCCGCCGTCGAAGTAGACGGGGTCGCAGAGCTTGCCCATGCCGGCGTAGATGGAGATGAAGCCGAGGAAGACCCGCAGGGGGAGCAGGACGACCCCGAGGTTCATGCGGCGGCCGGGGTAGTACGAGGCGTGGCCGCGGCTGTCGGAGGGGGCGCGGCGGCCCGCGTCCTGACTGCCGGGTCCGCCGTCGTACGGGAACGGGCCGACGGCGCCGGCATGGCCGCCGTGGCCGCCGTGGCCGCCGTGCGGCACGTCCCGCACGGGGGCGAAGGCGCGGGTCTCGTCCGGGGCGCCGTACTGGCGCTGGCCGATGACGGTGGGGGTGGGGACGGTGTCGTCGGCTCGGTCGTGGGCGAGGTCCACGCGGGGGATGACCTGCGTGGCGCCGGCGTCGCCGGTGTCGTAGTCGTCGTGGCCGATGCCGCCGCCGTGTTGGCGTACGGCCTGGAGGAGTCCGCCCATGGCGGCGGTGTCGCCGGGGGCGGATTTGCCGCTCCAGACGACGGGGGCCCTGCGACGGCGGGCGGCGGCTCCGGCGGCGGTGACGGCGCCGCCGAGGACGGGCATCCGGCCGGGGGTGCTCGCGGCCTTGGAACGCGCGCTCGGGCTCGGTGCGAGCCGCACGCGGAAGCTGGCGTGGTTGACGATGACCTGTGCGGGGTCGCACGGCACCTTGACCATGCTCAGCGCGGGCTGGTCGTCGAACCCTGACGTTCTGGTGTCCACACTCATCTAACCGAGTGATCAGTGTTTAGGACACTGCCTTGACAGCAGGGATGTGTCCGAGACCCGTCAAGATCAAGCCACCCCGCCCGAAACGGGCGGGGTGGCACGCTCACGGGTCACGCTCCGTGAGCCGAGTGGATCAAGCCGGGTGCTCCGGACGGGGTGGCCGGGCGGGCGGCCCGGGCACCGCCGCGGGTGCGGTCAGGCGCGGCGGCGGGCCGCCTCGTACAGGACGACGCCCGCGGCGACACCGGCGTTGAGCGACTCGGCGCCGCCCGGCATCGGGATGCGCACGAGGTAGTCGCAGGTCTCGCCGACGAGCCGGCCGAGGCCCTTGCCCTCGGAGCCGACGACGATCACGACCGGGCCGGACAGTGCGTCGAGGTCGGCGACGCTGTGCTCGCCCTCGGCGGCGAGGCCGACGACGGTCAGCCCGGCCTTCTTGTAGTCCTGGAGGGCGCGGGTCAGGTTGGTGACCCGGGAGACCGGGGTGCGCGCGGCGGTGCCGGCGGAGGTCTTCCAGGCACCGGCGGTCATGCCGGCCGCGCGGCGCTCGGGGATGACCACGCCGTGGCCGCCGAAGGCGGAGACGGAGCGGACGATCGCGCCGAGGTTGCGCGGGTCGGTGACGCCGTCGAGGGCGACGATCAGCGGCTGCTCGCCGTTGTCGTAGGCCGCCTCGGTGAGGTCCTCGGGGTGCGCGTACTCGTAGGGCGGGACCTGCAGGACGAGGCCCTGGTGGTTGAGGCCGCCGGTCATCCGGTCGAGCTCGGGGCGCGGGGCCTCCATCAGGTTGATGTTGCCGCGGGCACCGGCGAGCTGGAGGGCCTCGCGGACGCGCTCGTCGTTGTCGATGAACTGCTGGACGTACAGGGTGGTGGCGGGCACGCCGTCGCGCAGCGCCTCGAAGACCGGGTTGCGGCCGACGACCATCTCGCTCGCGCCCTTGGGGCCGCCGCGGCGCGGCGCCGGACGGCGACGCGCGGCCGCCTTGGCGGCGGCGTTGGCCATGCGGAACGCCTTGTGGCCCTTGCGGTCCTCGGCCTTGGGCGTGGGGCCCTTGCCCTCCAGGCCCTTGCGCCGCTGACCACCGCTGCCGACCGTCGCGCCCTTCTTGTTGGACGTGCGGCGACCCCTGCGCTGGCTGTTCCCGGCCATGACCTCTACCTGTTTTCGTCGGTGCTGCGATATGTACGTATGAAGAGTGTGCCGCCCGGGGCCCCGGGCGGCACAACGTGGCCGGTCAGGCCGGGTCCGGTCAGCGCGGGCCGAGCGTCCAGCGCGGCCCGGACGGGCTGTCCTCGATGACCAGGCCCGACTGCTGGAGCTGGTCGCGGATGGCGTCGGCGGTGGCCCAGTCCTTGCGGGCGCGCGCCGACTCCCGCTGGTCGAGGACCAACCGGACGAGCGTGTCGACGGCCCCGTGGAGCTCGGCGCCCCGGTCGGTCTCCTCCGACCAGCGCTCGTCCAGCGGGTCCAGGCCGAGCACGCCCAGCATGGCCCGCACCTCCGACAGGCGCGCGACGGCCGCGTCCTTGTCGTCGGCGGCCAGCGCGCTGTTGCCCTGGCGGACGGTGGTGTGGACGATGGCGAGCGCCTGCGGGACGCCCAGGTCGTCGTCCATGGCCTCGGCGAAGGCCGGCGGGACCTCGGCGGCCGGGTCGACGGCCTTGCCGGCCTTCTCCACGACGCGCTGGCAGAAGCCCTCGATGCGGGCGAATGCCGACTCGGCCTCGCGCAGGGCCTCCTCGCTGTACTCGATCATCGAGCGGTAGTGCGGGGTGCCGAGGTAGTAGCGCAGGACGATGGGACGCCAGTTCTTGACCATCTCGGAGACGAGCACCGAGTTGCCCAGGGACTTGGACATCTTCTCGCCGGACATGGTGACCCAGGCGTTGTGCACCCAGTACGAGGCGAAGTCGTCGCCGAAGGCCTTGGCCTGGGCGATCTCGTTCTCGTGGTGCGGGAAGATCAGGTCCAGGCCGCCGCCGTGGATGTCGAAGGCGCTGCCGAGGTACTTGTGCGCCATGGCCGAGCACTCCAGGTGCCAGCCGGGCCGGCCGCGGCCCCACGGGGTCTCCCAGTCGGGCTCGCCCGGCTTCGACGCCTTCCACATGGCGAAGTCGCGGGGGTCGCGCTTGCCGCTGATGCCCTCTTCCGCGGGCTGGATCAGGTTGTCCAGCTCCTGGTTGGAGAGCTTCAGGTAGCCGGGGTACGAGCGCACGTCGAAGTAGACGCTGCCGTCGGACTCGTAGGCGTGGCCGCGCTCGATCAGGCCGCGCATCATCTCGACCATCTCGGTGACGTGGCCGGTGGCGCGCGGCTCGTAGGTGGGCGGCAGGCAACCGAGGGCGGTGTAGCCGTCGTTGAACGCGCGCTCGTTCTCGTAGCCGATGGACCACCAGGGGCGGCCCTGCTCCCGGGACTTGGTGATGATCTTGTCGTCGATGTCCGTGACGTTCCGTACGAAGGTCACGTCGTAGCCGCGGTACGCGAACCAGCGGCGCATGATGTCGAAGTTCAGGCCGGAGCGGATGTGCCCGATGTGCGGCGCCGCCTGCACGGTGGCACCACAGAGGTAGATCGAGACGCAACCCGGCTTGAGCGGGGTGAAGTCGCGGATCTGCCGGGCGCTGGTGTCGTACAGGCGAATAGTCACGGCATCCAGGGTAGTGGGCCCGGGGCAGTGCCCCGCGACCGTTTTCGGGGCGCGGGGCCCTGTGCCGCTCCGGGGGCGGGCTGTGGCGGACGCCCCCGTCGGGGGATCAGGCCGGGTTCGTCCGGTAGACCAGGGCGGTCGCGATCGCGGCGAGTCCCTCGGCGCGGCCGGTCAGACCCAGGCCGTCGGTGGTGGTGCCGGAGACGGACACCGGCGCGCCGGCGGCCTCGGAGAGCGCCTTCTGCGCCTCGTCGCGCCGCTTGCCGATCTTCGGGCGCACGCCGATCACCTGGATGGCGACGTTGCCGATCTCGTAGCCCTCGGCGCGGACGATCCGGGCGGCCTCCGCCAGGAGGGTGACGCCGGCGGCGCCGGACCACTCGGGGCGGGAGGTGCCGAAATGCGCGCCGAGGTCGCCGACGCCGGCGGCGGAGAAGAGGGCGTCGCAGGCGGCGTGCGCGGCGACGTCGCCGTCGGAGTGCCCGGCGAGGCCGTCCTCCCCTTCCCACAGCAGGCCGGCGCACCACAGCTCGCGGCCGGTCTCGAACGCGTGCACGTCGGTGCCGATGCCGACCTGGGGGATCAGCGGGACGGCGGGGGACGCGGCGGGGGTGGGGCTAGTAGGCATCGGTGGCCCTCCTGCGGGCGAGTACGGCCTCGGCGAGGACCAGGTCGAGCGGGCGGGTGACCTTGAAGGCCTCCTCGTGGCCGGGGACCACCATGACGGTGGTGCCGACCCGTTCCACCATGCCGGCGTCGTCGGTGGCGCCCTCGCCGACCGCGGCGACGGTCTCGTGGGCGTGCCGGAGGGTGGCGAGGTCGAAGCCCTGCGGGGTCTGCACGGCGCGCAGTCGGGCGCGCTCGGGCGTGGCGACGACCGGCTCGGGCTCGCCGGGCCTGCCGGGCTCGACCTCCTTGACGGTGTCGGCCAGCGGCAGTGCGGGGACGACGGCCGGGGCGCCGGCGCGGACGGCCTCGATCACGGCGTCGACGGTGTCGACGGGGACGAGCGGGCGGGCCGCGTCGTGGACGAGGACGGAGGTGACGTCCGCGGGGAGGGCTGCGAGGCCGGCGGCCACGGACTCCTGGCGGGTGTCGCCGCCGGGGACGACGAGGAGTTCGGTGCGGTCGGGCAGCGGGTGCTCGTCCAGCAGGCGGCGCACCTCGGCGGCGCCGTCGGCCGGGGCGACCACGACCACGAGGGAGACGGCCCGGGAGCGGGCCATCGCGCGGACGGCATGGATGAGCATCGGCGTGCCGCCCAGGGCCCGCAGGGCCTTGGGGGCGCCCGGGCCGAGGCGTACCCCGCGGCCGGCGGCCGGGATCACCGCGGCGGTGCGGTGGGGGCGCGATTGGTCAGACATGTGTTGTAGCTCCGAGCCAGGTTTGTGACTTCGGCCGACATGGGTATGGCCCTGGGGAGTGCCGGGTGCGACGCCCTCGCCCCCTTCCGTGACGACCGGTCGAGCCGGCTGCCCGGGCCCGGTACGGCGTGCGGTGCGGGACGCGTTCACGGCCGGTGGGGCGTGGACAGCGGGACGACGTGAGTCGTGGGTGGCGTGGGTACAGACATGCCGCAGCGCCCGGCAACGGCCCCCTCGTGGAGGAGAGGGCTGTCATCGGGCACCGCGGCACAACTGCGTACGGGGTTGTCGCGTCAGGACGCGAGAACCTCGTCGAGGAGGGCCTCTGCCTTGTCCTCGTTGGTGTTCTCAGCGAGGGCGAGCTCGCTGACCAGGATCTGACGCGCCTTGGCGAGCATGCGCTTCTCACCTGCGGACAGTCCGCGCTCGCGCTCACGCCGCCACAGGTCGCGCACCACTTCGGCGACCTTGATGACGTCGCCAGAAGCGAGCTTCTCCAGATTTGCCTTGTAGCGACGGGACCAGTTCGTCGGCTCCTCGACCTGCGGCGAGCGCAGGACCTCGAAGACCCGGTCCAGCCCGTCCTGGCCGACTACGTCGCGGACGCCGACGAACTCTGCATTGTCGGCAGGCACACGAACCGTCAGGTCGCCCTGAGCGACCTTGAGCACCAAGTAGGTCTTGTCCACGCCTTTGATCTGGCGAGTTTCGATGGCCTCGATCAGCGCGGCCCCGTGATGGGGATAGACCACGGTGTCGCCAACCTTGAACGTCATGTGACAGGTACCCCTTCCGTGGCTATCCAGGGTAACACGAGAACTGACCGTTATGAATGGCGTTTTCGCAGGTCAGAGCGCATCTCGGGGCTTGACAACCACGACAGGAACGTGCTGCGGAGGGCTTGCGGAAGGGGGTATTCGCAGGTCGGAGCCACTGTGCGGACCGGGCGAAACGGCCACGTTACACCCGGGCGAGAGGCGGGCCAGTGTGACGTACGTCCCGTTTTGCCGGTTTCAGAGACGGGAAACCGAAGCACTCCACTCGACTGGAGGCCACCCGTACGGAGTGGTTCAGGCCCAATCCTGGAATTGATCACGGAGAGCCGTTCGAAGGAATCCCGGAATTGATCACGGGGGCTCGTCCGGGCGATATAGCGGACGGCACGTGAACGGCATGCGAAGGGCATGCGGAATGCAAGATCGCGGAGCGGCCAGGGGGCCGCCCGCGCGCTGCGGAGGGTCGGGTGCGGGGCCGGGGCGGCGGCTCGGTAACCTAAGCGCGCTGACACACCCTTAGGGCGGCTTTACCTCGGCCGCCCGACAGACCGCCGTCCTTCCGTTCCGTACGTCCAAGGAGTTGCCGCCGCCGTGAGCCGCAGCCTTCGACGCGGCGCCCTCGCCGCCACCGCCGTCGTGTTCTCGATCGCCTCGCTGGCCGCCTGCGGTGCGGGCAGCGACGCGCAGACGCTTCAGATCAAGCCGGACAACGCCTCCGCCACCAAGGGCGAGATCGAGATCCAGAACGCGCTGGTGATCACCCAGGGCACCAAGGAGCGCACGGGCGGGGCCGTGGTCTCGGCGACGCTCTTCAACAACAGCATGAAGCCCGAGGTCCTGGAGTCGATCGCCCTCCCGGGCCGCGGCAAGGTCACGCTGAAGCCCGCCGAGGGCTCCGGCAAGGTCGTCGTGCCCTCCGGCGGCTCCATCGTCATCGGCGGCAAGGGCAACGCCTCCGCCGTGATCGAGGGCCCGAGCGAGGCCGTCCGGGACGGCGCTGCGCAGGAGCTCGTCTTCAAGATGAGCAGCACCGGCGACATCCCGCTGCAGGCGTTCGTCGTGCCGAACACCGGCGCGTTCGCCCCCTTCGGCCCGTCCCAGGCCCCCGCCGCGGGCCCGAGCGCCCCGGCCAGCCCCGCCGCCCCGTCGGGCTCGCCGTCCGGTTCGCCGGCCGCCTCCCCCTCGCCCGCCGCCTCGGGCTCCCCGGCCGCGGGTGCCTCCCCGGCCGCGTCCGCGTCCGCGTCCGGCACGCCGGCGGCCTCCGCCTCGCACGCCGCCGGCCACTGACGCGCCGAACGCCCCGTACGCACGGGTAAAGGGCCCCGTCCGCTGCTGCGGACGGGGCCCTTTTCCCGTGGTCGTCCGGTGGGCCGCCGTGGGGCCGGGGCCCGGCGGGGCCGGTCTACGGCTCGAACTTGTAGCCGAGGCCGCGGACGGTGACCAGGTAGCGGGGGGCGCCCGGGTCGGGCTCGATCTTGGCGCGCAGCCGCTTGACGTGCACGTCGAGGGTCTTGGTGTCGCCGACGTAGTCCGCGCCCCACACCCGGTCGATCAGCTGCATGCGGGTCAGGACGCGGCCCGCGTTGCGCAGCAGCATCTCCAGCAGGTCGAACTCCTTCAGCGGGAGGTCCACCTTGGCACCGCCGACGGTGACCACGTGCCGGTCGACGTCCATCCGTACCGGGCCGGCCTCCAGCGCGGCCGGGGCGACCTCCTCCGGCTCACCGCGGCGGCGCAGGACCGCGCGGATGCGGGCGACCAGCTCCCGCGAGGAGAAGGGCTTCGTGACGTAGTCGTCGGCTCCTATTTCCAGCCCGACGACCTTGTCGATCTCGCTGTCCTTGGCGGTGACCATGATCACGGGGACGTTGGAGCGGCCGCGCAGCTGCCGGCAGACCTCCGTGCCCGGCAGGCCCGGGAGCATCAGGTCGAGGAGGACGAGGTCGGCGCCGTTGCGCTCGAACTCGTCGAGCCCGTCGGGGCCGGTCGCGGCGATGGCGACCTCGAAGCCCTCCTTGCGGAGCATGTAGGACAGGGCGTCGCTGAAGGATTCCTCATCCTCGACGACGAGCACTCGGGTCACGGAAGGACCTCCGGGGCAGGAATGGCTGGTTCTCTGGTTCAGGCTGGGGTCGGGTGGCCAGGGGCGGAGGCGGCCGGGGTGACGGGCGGGGCGGGCGGGGTGCTGTTCGACGGTGCGGCCGCTTCGGGCAGCCGCAGGGTGAAGGTGGAGCCCTGGCCTTCCGAGCTCCACACCGACACCTCGCCGCCGTGGGACGCCGCGACGTGCTTGACGATCGCGAGACCGAGACCGGTCCCGCCCGTGGCACGGGAGCGGGCCGGGTCCACGCGGTAGAAGCGCTCGAAGATCCGCTCGCGGTCCTTCTCCGGGATGCCGATGCCCTGGTCGGTCACGGCTATCTCGATCATGTCCCCGCCGGGGGCGGCCACCTTGCGGGCGGCGATGCCGACGCGGGTGCGGGCCGGGCTGTAGTTGACGGCGTTCTCGACCAGGTTGCCCAGGGCCGCCGCGAGCTGGCCGCGGTGCCCCCAGACGAACAGTTCGGAGGTACCGCCCGCGGCCATGGTGATCTGCTTGGCGGACGCCGGGTGGCGGCAGCGGTCCATCGCCTCCGCCACGAGCGTGTCCACGCGGACGGGCTCGGCGTCCTCCAGCAGCTCGTCGTTCTGCACCCGCGAGAGGTCGATGAGCTCCTGGACGAGGTTGATCAGCCGGGTGGCCTCGATCTGCATGCGGCCCGCGAAGCGGCTGACCGCCTCGGGGTCGTCCGCGGCGTCCATGACGGCCTCGGACAGCAGGGAGATCGCGCCCACCGGCGTCTTCAGCTCGTGCGACACGTTCGCGACGAAGTCGCGCCGGACGGCCTCGATGCGGCGGGCCTCGGTCAGGTCCTCGACCAGCAGCAGCACGAGCCGCGAGCCGAGCGGGGCGACGCGCGCCGAGACCGCGAGGGCCTCGCCGCGGCCGGTGCCGCGCCGGGGCAGATCGAGCTCGACCTGCCGTATCTCCCCGTCCCGGCGGGTGTCGCGGGCCATGTGGAGCATGGGCTCCACGGCCAGCTTGCCGCCGCGGACCAGCCCGAGGGCGTACGCCGCCGAGCTGGCCTTGACCACCGCGTCCCCCTCGTCGAGCACGACGGCGGAGGAGCGCAGGACGGACAGGACGGTGTCGACCCCGGGGGGAAGCACCGCGTTGATGTCCGGGCGCATGGAGCTCCGGGTGGGGCGGGCCTGGTCACGCTCACTCCAGCGGAACGCCAGCGTTGCGACCGCACCGGTGCACGCACCGGCGATCGCTGCAGCTGCGGCGACCGCCGCGTTCACGTCCATGCATCCAGGTTAAGCAGCCACAACGGCACTTCCACAGCCGTTCGGGTGGCGCCTCGAACAGTCGTCGCCCAGAGTTCACCGTGACGACGGTACTGATTCACTTGGGATGCCGGAGTCGGACGCGTTTGCGGCCGACCGTGTCGACGTGGGGCACGAGGCCGCCCCCACCCGCCCGTGCCAGGGGCAGAAGCGCAGCAGGCCAAGAGAGGGACACCCATGCGTGACGCGTACCACGAGGAACTGGATTCGATCGGGGAGGGCCTGGTCGAGATGGCCCGGCTGGTCGGTTCCGCGATCGGGCGGGCCACGACGTCCATGCTCGACGCCGACCTGAAGCTCGCCGAGAGCGTCATCGCGGCCGACCAGAAGATCGACGACCTCCAGCACGACCTGGAGGCCCGCGCCATCGCCCTGCTGGCCCGCCAGCAGCCGGTCGCGACGGACCTGCGGATCGTGGTGACCTCGCTGCGCATGAGCGCCGACCTGGAGCGCTCGGGCGACCTGGCGCAGCACGTCGCGAAGCTGGCGCGGCTGCGCTTCCCGGCCTCGGCGGTGCCGCGGGACCTGCACGCGACCATCCTGGAGATGGGGCAGCTCGCCCAGCGGCTGATGGCCAAGGCGGCCGAGGTCATCATCACCAAGGACGTCGACCTGGCGATGCAGCTGGAGACGGACGACGACGAGATGGACCAGCTGCACCGCACGCTGTTCCAGCACCTGATGGACGACCGCTGGAAGCACGGCATCGAGACCGCGGTGGACGTGACCCTGCTGGGCCGGTACTACGAGCGCTTCGCCGACCACGCCGTGTCGGTGGCCAAGCGCGTGGTGTACCTGGTGACCGGCGAGCACGCGGACGAGCTGCAGCCGCCGATCGAGGCGGTCTGAGCCGGAACCGGTGAGCAGGGGCGGGACCTGGGCCGGGACCGGGACCGGCGCCGGTGAGCGGGCCGGTGGGGCAGCGAGCCCCAATGCGCCGTTGACGCGCCGGTACCGCTGGGCATGAATGAGGGCGAAGGCACGTACGACCCGCCAGCCCGTACCCCGCCTCCGAGGAGGATCCATGCCAGATTCCCCCGTCCCCGTCACACCGGAGCAGGAGCTGCCTGCGAAGCCGGAGCCGCTGCGCCTGCCCCTGCTCGGGGCCTGCGGCTGCGGCTCGGGCTGCGGTTGCGGCTGCCAGTCCGGCGCCCCCTGCCAGTGCGGCGGCTGACCCGCCGCATCCACTCTGCAGGGGCAGCAGAAAGGGCCCCGTCCGCCACCGGACGGGGCCCTTTCCGATCGCTTCCCCGGCAGACCCGTCAACCGCGGCCGTCGTCGATCGGCGGGGTCTGGTTCTTGCTCTTGATCTTGGCCATGCGGGCCTTGGCCTCCTGGCGTTCCGACGGCGTGACGCAGGTGGCGTCCCCGTCGTAGCCGTCGCGCCACACGTAACCCGGCTTGCACCGGTTGCTGTCCGCCTCACGGTGGGGATCATCGGCACGGACGGTCGCGGCCGGGGACCGGACCCGCGACGCGATCGCCGCGGACGCCGGCACCACGACGGCGCCGGAGACGAAGGCCGCCGCGGTGACGCACGTCCCGAGGCGCGCCCTGCGCCGTTCGAGGGCTGTGAGGTGAAGGCCGTGTGACATGTCTGCTCCTTGAAGTGCGTGGCCGGCGGGAGGAGCCGCCGGATCCGTCCGGTCCGCCGCGTTCCGGCGCGACCACACGTCAAGTAGGCGCGACGGCGAAAGGCCCCGGCACGCCCCGAAAAGCAGTGGCTTGACGGGAGCAAGCAGCCCGAGATGCCCCGTCCGGCCCACGCAAGAGCCCCCTTCCGGAGAGTCCACGGAAGGGGGCTGTCGCGCGAGGAGGACTACTTCTTCTTGCCCTGGTTCTTGACGGCCTCGATGGCGGCCGCGGCGGCCTCCGGGTCGAGGTAGGTGCCGCCCGGGTTCAGGGGCTTGAAGTCGGCGTCCAGCTCGTAGGAGAGCGGGATGCCGGTCGGGATGTTCAGGCCCGCGATGTCGGCGTCGGAGATGCCGTCGAGGTGCTTGACCAGGGCGCGCAGGGAGTTGCCGTGCGCGGCGACCAGGACGGTGCGGCCGGCCATCAGGTCCGGGACGATGCCGTCGTACCAGTACGGCAGCATGCGCTGGACGACGTCCTTCAGGCACTCCGTCCGCGGGCGCAGCTCCGGCGGGATCGTGGCGTAGCGCGGGTCCTCGGACTGGGAGAACTCGGTGCCGTCCTCGAGGGCCGGCGGCGGGGTGTCGTACGAGCGGCGCCACAGCATGAACTGCTCCTCGCCGAACTCGGCGAGGGTCTGGGCCTTGTCCTTGCCCTGGAGCGCACCGTAGTGGCGCTCGTTCAGCCGCCAGGAGCGGTGGACGGGGATCCAGTGGCGGTCGGCGGCCTCCAGCGCGAGCTGCGCGGTGCGGATGGCGCGCTTCTGGAGGGACGTGTGGACCACGTCGGGGAGCAGGCCGGCGTCCTTGAGCAGCTCACCGCCGCGGACCGCCTCCTTCTCGCCCTTCTCGTTGAGGTTGACGTCCACCCAGCCGGTGAACAGGTTCTTCGCGTTCCACTCGCTCTCGCCGTGGCGGAGCAGGATCAGCTTGTACGGTGCGTCGGCCATGCGTACGAGCCTAATGGACGCGCCGGGGCGGCCGCGCGGGGCCGTCCCGGCCGCCGTACCGGCGGTTAGTCCGGGGTGGCGGATTGACGGTCCGCGTCAATCGAGTGGCTTGGAAACGACGGCCCTCGTAGGGTGCCAGCAGCCAGAGGGGCACTTACATCGCCGGGGGGATTCCGTATGTCCGTGGGAAGTCTGAGACGTGCCGTGCACGAGAGCGTGTCGGGTCTGCCACGGGCCTTCTGGTGGCTGTGGACGAGCACCCTCGTCAACCGGCTCGGGGCCTTCGTCGCCACCTTCATGACCCTGTACCTCACCCAGAAGTGGGGCTACTCGGCCTCCTTCGCCGCCCTGGTGGTCGCCCTGCACGGGCTCGGCGGCGTGGTCTCCTCGCTGGTCGCCGGGGTGATGACGGACCGGCTCGGGCGCCGGCCCACCCTGTTCGCCGCCCAGGCCTCCACCGCCTTCGCGGTGGCGCTGCTCGGCTTCCTGGAGCACCCGGCGGCCATCGCCGCCGGGGCCGCGCTGGTCGGCTTCACCTCCAACGCCTCCCGCCCGGCGGTGCAGGCGATGATGGCGGACATCGTCCGCCCGGAGGACCGCGTGCGGGCCTTCGCCCTGAACTACTGGGCCATCAACCTCGGCTTCGCGGTCAGCTCGGTCGCCGCCGGCCTGATCGCCGAGCACAGCTACCTGGCGGGCTTCCTGGTCGAGGCCTCGCTGACGCTGGTCTGCGCGGTGCTCGTGTGGTTCAAGCTGCCGGAGTCCCGGCCCGAGCGGGCCGCCGCCGGTTCCGGCGGGCCCGTCGAGGAGGAGATCGGCCTCGGGACGGTGCTCCGCGACGGCCGGTTCATGGGCGTGGTGGCGCTGTCCTTCCTCATCTCCATGCTGTTCATGCAGGCCTCGGTGGGCCTGCCGGTGGCCATGGCCCTGGCCGGCTTCTCGGCCGCTGACTACGGGCTCGCGATCGCCGCGAACGGCGTGCTGATCGTGGCGCTGCAGATCCCGGTCACCCGGTTCATCGAGCACCGCGACCCGCAGAAGCTGCTGGTGGCCTCGGCCCTGCTGGCCGGGTACGGGTTCGCGATGACGGCCTTCGCCGGGTCGCTCGCGGTGTACGCGCTGACGGTGTGCGTGTGGACCCTGGCGGAGATCATCAACTCGCCGACCCAGATGAGCCTGGTGGTCCGGCTCTCGCCGCTGCACGGCCGGGGCCGCTACCAGGGCGTGTACACCCTGTCCTGGTCGGTGGCCGCGGTGCTGGCCCCGCTGCTGGCCGGCCATGTGATCGACGCGTACGGGGCGGACTGGCTGTGGGCCTCGACGGCGGTGCTGGGCACGGCGGCCGCCGCCGGGTACTGGGTGCTGATGCGGGGGCTGCCGCGGACGGCGTCCGAAGGGGCGGAGCGGCCGATCCCGGCCGCGCCGGCCCCCGACGGGGCGGCTCAGGCCGCGCCGGCTCCGGGCACCCAGGGTTCCGTCCCGGACCCGGCGCCGGCGGCCTGAGGCGGGCGTCCCCGGCTCAGCCGAGGCCGGCGAAGATCGCGGCGAGCAGGACGCCGCCCGCGAGGAAGAGGACCGTCAGCGTCGCCATGGCGGTCTTCTGCGCCCCCGTCACCTGCGGCTCCGGCATGGCGGCCATGCCGCCCGGGTGCTCGGGGGCGGCGGCTGGCGGCGGCACCGGTTCGCCGCCCTCGCCGAGCACCCGGACCGTGCCCATGCCGTGCTTGAGGTGGTTGGCGACCAGCCAGACGTTGACCGGGTAGGCGAACGCCAGTCCTGCCAGCACGGCCAGCGAGAAGGTCGCCCAGAAGCGCACGTCGCCGGCGTCGCGGGCGGCCGGCACATGGCTGCGGACGATCACGTTCACGGCGACCATCGCACCCATCACGCAGTTCATCGACAGCCATTCCGCGTACACGGTCGAGCGGACCGCCCGCAGGTAGCTGCCGCCGAGCATGTCCCGCATGAACAGCGCCTGGAAGACCAGCAGCCCGAAGCCGAAGCCCACGGCGTACTCGAGCAGGCCGTCGGCCCAGGGCCGCAGGCCCAGCAGCGAGGCCACGACGGCCGCGACGACGATGCCGGTGGCGTCCCCGGCCACGCAGTGGATGGTCGAGCCGAACGCCTGCTTCCACAGGGGTGCCACGAACCGCTCGTGGGTCCCGGGCCGGGGCTCCTTGCAGGCGAGCACGTAGAGCGCCGCACCGACCGGGCCGATCCACACGGTCACCAGCACCCAGCCCCACTTCATCACCGTGAGCTCGGGGTTCCGGGTGAACGCGTCGAACGCGACGTAGCCGGCGGACAGGAGGGCCAGGACGAACCAGGCGTACATGAGGGCGTCGGCCGCGGGTGCGCTCATGCCGCCACGGTGCCGCGCACGGCCGCCGGCGGGCGGGGCGACACACCTCCCGGCCCGCCGCCGCGCCCCGTTCGGCGCGGTGCGTCAGCCGGTCGGCCCGCCGGACTCGCCCTCGGGCCGGGTCAGGTGGCGGAACGCGTCCAGGTTGAAGGTCGGCTCGCCGCGCGAGACCCGCCACTCGTACTCCCGCTTGATGGCGCCGGCGAAGCCCAGCTCCAGCAGGGTGTTGAAGGCGCCGTCGGCCGCTTCGAGGACGGTGCCGAGCAGCCGGTCCAGCTCGTCCGGGTTCACCACGGACAGCGGGAGCCGACCCACCAGGTAGATGTCGCCGAGGGCGTCCACCGCGTAGCCCAGCCCGTACAGCTTGAGGTTGCGCTCCAGCAGCCAGCGGTGGACGCCGGCCTCGTTCTCGTCCGGGTGGCGGATGACAAAGGCGTTGACCGACAGCGAGTGCCGGCCCACCTTGAAGGAGCAGGTTGTGGACAGCTTGCGGGTGCCGGGGAGCTGGACGACGTAGGTGCCCGGGCGGGGGCTCTCCCAGCTCAGTTCCGCGCCGTTCAGCGCGCTCTCGATGATCGCGGCGGTGTCAGCCATGGTGGGAGCGTACGCGACGGCGGTGATCATGCATGGCGGCCGTGTACACGTCGGCCGTGCCGCTCGCGGCGGTGTCCCAGCCGAAGAACTGCGCGTGCCGGGCGGCCTCGGCGCCCATCCGCGCGGTGAGCTGCGGGTCGTCCATGAACCGCCGCAGCTCACGGGCGTAGTCCACGGGGTCGTGACCGGGTACCAGGATGCCGGTGGCGCCGTCGGTGACGGCGACCGGCAGGCCGCCGACCTCGGCGGCCAGCACCGGCGTGCCGGTGGCCTGCGCCTCGATCGCGACGAGCCCGAAGGACTCGTTGTACGAGGGCATGACGAGCACGGAGGCCGCCCGGAACCAGTCGGCGAGCCGGTCCTGGGCCACGGGCGGGTGGAAGTGGACCAGGTCGGCGATGCCCAGCTTCGCGGCGAGCTTCTGCAGGCCCTCCGGCTTGGCTAGCCCGCTGCCGCTGGGGCCGCCGACGACGGGTACGAAGAGCCGCCGGCGCAGCGCCGGGTCCTGCTCGACGAGCACGGCGACCGCGCGGAGCAGCACGTCGGGTGCCTTGAGCGGCTGGATCCGGCCGGCGAACAGCGGGATGACGGCGTCCTGCGGCAGGCCCAGGCGGGCGCGGGCTGCGGCCCGGCCGTCGCCCACGGTGAAGCGCTCCAGGTTCACACCGGGGTGGACGACGGCCACCTTGGCGGGGTCGGCGTCGTAGTGCCGTACGAGCTCCTCCGCCTCCTCGGCGGTGTTGGCGATGAGCCGGTCGGCAGCGGACACGATCTGGGTCTCGCCGATGACGCGGGCGGCGGGCTCGGGGGTGTCGCCCGCGGCCAGGGCGGCGTTCTTGACCTTGGCCATGGTGTGCATGGCGTGGACGAGCGGGACGCCCCAGCGTTCGGCAGCGAGCCAGCCGACGTGCCCGGAGAGCCAGTAGTGGGAGTGGACGAGGTCGTAGTAGCCGGGGCGGTGGCCGGCCCAGGCCTGCATCACGCCGTGGGTGAAGGCGCACAGCTGGGCGGGGAGCTCCTCCTTGGCGAGGCCTTCGTACGGGCCCGCGTCCACGTGCCGGACGAGGACGCCGGGGGCGAGCTCGACCACGGGCGGCAGGCCGCCTTCGGTGGCCCGGGTGAAGACCTCGACCTCTATGTTGATCGCGGCGAGGCGCTTGGCCAGCTCGACGATGTACACGTTCATGCCGCCGGCGTCGCCGGTGCCGGGCTGGTGCAGGGGCGACGTGTGCACGCTGAGCATGGCCACGCGGCGCGGCTTGCGGTGGTGGCCCACGGAGGGCAGGCGCAGCCGGGGCGGGTCGTGGCGGGTACCGCGGACGGCGGCGATCCGGCCGCCGATGCTGCCGCCGAGGCGGGACACGTACTGGCTCAAGGGAGCAGTTCCTCTCGCTCGGACCGATCTCGCTCGGACGACTCTGACGCCGCCGTGCGGGCACGGCGGTGCTGCGGCGGCTGCTCGACGGCGTCGGCGGGCATGCCGGAGGGAGCGCACCGGGCGCCCTCAAGGAGTGCAACCCGGTCGGCTGCCCCTCGCATTCCGCGACCCGGCGATTTTCCTCCGCCCTCGGGCGGCTTTTCCTCCGGCGGCCGCCGTCCGCTTACCCTCGGCCCATGTCCCAGCGCCCTCCCGTGCCCTCCGCCCGTGCCGCCGGATCCGGCGGAGCCGGCCGTTCCGGCGCCGGTTCCGGCGGCGGTTCCGGCGCCCGGTCGCGCCCCGTGGGCACGGTGACGCGCGGGACGACGAACCCGAACCGGCTGCGCCGCATGGACCGCTGGATCGCCGCCGTGCACGGGCCGGCGCTGCGCCGCACGGAGGCTCCGGTCGCGGTGGACCTGGGGTACGGGGCCGCGCCGTGGACGGCGGTCGAGCTGCTGGCGCGGCTGCGGGAGGCGGCGCCGCGGGTGCGGGTGGTCGGCATCGAGATCGAGCCGGCGCGGGTCGCGGCGGCGAAGCCGTACGAGCGGGACGGGCTGGGCTTCCGGCACGGCGGGTTCGAGGTGCCGTTGGACGGCGGGGAGCGCCCGGCGCTGATCCGGGCGGCGAACGTGCTGCGCCAGTACGACGAGGAGCAGGTGGCCGCGGTGTGGGAGCGGCTGTGCGCCCGCCTGGCCCCGGACGGGCTGCTGGTCGAGGGGACGTGCGACGAGATCGGGCGGCGGCACGTGTGGGTCGCGTTGGGGCCCGAGGGGGCGCGGACGGTGACGTTCGCGACCCGGCTGGGCTCCCTGGAGCGCCCGTCCGATCTGGCGGAGCGGCTGCCGAAGGCGCTGATCCACCGCAACGTGCCGGGGGAGCCGGTCTACGCGTTCCTGCGCGACTTCGACCGGGCCTGGGCGGCGGCGGCCCCGTACGCCTCGTACGGGGCGCGGCAGCGCTGGATCCGGACGGCGCGGGCGCTGGCGGGCGACTGGCCGCTGACGGACGGTCCGGTGCGGTGGCGGCAGGGGGAACTGACGGTGCGCTGGGAGGCGCTGCGCCCGGAGGGGTGAATCCGCCCGGCGGGGGAACCGGTTGCCGGGGCGGCCCGTTGAGCCGTCGGGACTGTCCCTGGGACCGGTGGGGGTCGTTGTCGCGGCAGCCAAGATCGGCAGTACGCCCGGGAGGGTGTTGGAATCCGCCGAGTCGTGGCACCATCCCGAGGGCAGCCAATGTTACTGATGGATAGTCAGATCCGGTGGGGTGTCTGGCATCGGATCGGACTCGGGGTACCTGGGGGGACCATGGGAACCGTTGAGCCGAAGCGGCGGCGCGGTCGCGCGCACGCCCTGACGCTGCTGTGCGCGACGGCCCTGCTCGCGGTGACGGCACTGGGCGGCGTGGCCCAGGCGGCACCGGCGCCGGAGCCGGGCGCCAAGTCCCTGGAACAGGTGCGCAAGGAAATAGAGGACCTCTACCGCCAGGCGGGCACGGCGACGGACGCCTACAACCTCGCCGAGAGCGAGGCCAAGGCGCAGTCCGACCGGATCGTCGAGATCGCCAAGCAGGTCGCCGCCGGCCAGGAGCGGATCTCCGCGCTGAAGAACCGCGCCGGCGCCGCCGCCCGCGCCCAGTACCGCTCGGGCGGCCTGCCCGCCGGGGCCCGGCTGGCGCTGAGCAGCAGCCCGGTCCAGTTCCTCGACGGCACGGACCGGATCCGCCGCGGCGAGAAGGCCGCCACGGACCTGCTCTCCGACATGAACCGCACCCAGACCGACCTCCAGCAGTACGCGAAGGACGCCAAGGCGGAGTGGGAGAAGCTCGAAGCCAACCGGATCAAGAAGGAGGCCTCCAAGAAGGAGGTCGAGGAGAAGATCAAGGCGGCCGAGGAGCTGGAGAGCAAGCTGGAGGCCGAGGAGAAGGCCCGGCTGCTCCAGCTGGAACACGACGCGCAGTACAAGGCACAGACGGCCTGGCTGTCGACGGGCGTGCTGAAGGAGATCAACGGCTCGGCCACCGAGGCCGGCAAGAAGGCCGTGCAGTTCGCCACGCAGCAGATCGGCAAGCCGTACCGGTGGGGCGCCGAGGGCCCGGACTCCTTCGACTGCTCCGGGCTGACCTCGCAGGCCTGGCGGGCGGCCGGCCGGGGCATCCCGCGCACCTCCCAGGAACAGCTGCGGCTGCTGCCCAAGGTCGCGGTCAAGGACATGCGGCCCGGCGACCTGATCATCTACTTCGACGACGCGAGCCACGTCGGCATGTACGTCGGTGACGGCGCGATGGTCCACGCCCCGCGCCCCGGCCGGCAGATCACGCTCGCCGGCGCCGGCTCCATGCCGATCAGGGCAGTGGTCCGCCCCGACGCCTGACCGGCGGCACGGGAGGGGGAACCTCCCGCGCCCCGCCGACGTCTCGTGGACCGGGACGAGGACGTCCTCCGCCGTGACGTTCATCATTCGGCGAGGCGGAATTTCCCCCGCGATATGGCATATGCCTCTGTCCCTGGCGCCGAACGGCATTCCGTTCGCCCGCCACGGACCGCTAGGGTCGGCCCGGACGAGCGCACCCTCGGGGGGAGGGAAGGAACCGGAGACGATGCCCGTACCCGTACCGCGGCAGAGGGAGACCCCCGCCACGGAGAGCGGTCAGGCCGTACTGCCCCAGGCGTCCCTGACCCTGCTGGTGATCGAGGACGACCCCGCGGGCGGGCTCACCGTTCCCGAGATCCTCGACGCCGACCGGCACCGCATCCGGCTGCGCACGGCCCGCAACCTCACCGAGGCCAGCCGCCTGCTCACCCCGGACGTGCACTGCATCCTGCTGGACCTCGCCCTGCCGGCCGGCGGCGCGGCCTCCCGCACGGCTGCCGGTGGCGGCACGGACACGGTGGACCAGCTCGACACCCTCCGCCAGGTCCTGCGGATCGCGCCCCACCACGCCGTCCTCGTCCTCACCGCCGAGGCCGACGCCGAGCGCGCCGCCGAGGCGGTCCGGGTGGGGGCGCAGGACTTCCTCTTCCGCGACGAGCTGGACGGCCGGCTGCTGAGCCGCGCCATCCGCTACGCGGTGGAGCGCAAGCGGGCGGACATCGCCCAGTACAAGCTCGCAGAATCGAAACTGCGGGCCCAGGAGAACGCCCGGCTGGAGCGCGGCCTGCTCCCCACCCCGCTGCTGGAGGGCTCCGACCTCCGCTTCGCCGCCCGCTACCGGCCCGGCCGCAGCCGCGCCCTGCTCGGCGGAGACTTCTACGACACCGTCCGCACGCCCGACGGCACCGTCCACGCGATGATCGGCGACGTCTGCGGCCACGGCCCGGACGAGGCCGCCCTCGGCGTCGAGCTGCGCATCGCCTGGCGCGCGCTGACCCTGGCCGGCCTGTGCGGGGACGAACTGCTGGCCACCCTCCAGGAGGTGCTGGAGGTGGAACGGCCCTGCGAGGAGATCTTCGCGACGCTGTGCACCGTGGACATCTCCCCGGACGGCCGCCGGGCCGGCCTGTGCCTGGCCGGGCATCCGGCCCCGCTGATAGCCCGGCCGGGGCGCCCGGCGCGGCTGCTGCCGTACGAGAACAGCGGGCCGGCGCTCGGCCTGCTGCCCAAGGCCCGCTGGCCCCGCCGTCAGGTGGAGCTGGGCGGGTCCTGGAGCCTGATGCTCTACACCGACGGGCTGATCGAGGGCCGCATCGGCGACGGCCGGGAGCGGCTGGGGCAGGACGGCATGGTCGAGATGATCAACCGGCACCTGGACCGCGGGCTGAGCGGCGAGGCCCTGCTGGAGGCCTCCGTCACCGAGGCCCGGCGCCTGAACGGCGGCGAGCTCACCGACGACGTGGCCGTGGTCCTGCTGTCCCGCGGCACGCCCTGAGGGCCGCTAGCGGCCGCCGTTGTACGGACCGTACGGGCCGTCGCTGCTGCTGCCGCCTCGGCGCCGGCCGCCGCCCGAGACCTGCTTGAGGGCGGGCCGGACGTCGACCAGGAAGACGATCGTCGCCACGAGGCCGGCGATCTGCAGGAACAGCATCCCCAGGAAGAAGTCGACGACCACGGTCACACCCAGGATGACCAGCCAGAACGTCTTGGTCTGCTTGTCGGCCGCGCGGTACGCGTCCTCGCGGGCGAGCAGCGCGAGGACGAAGGCCACGACGGCGAGCGCCAGCATGGCGAACCCGAGCAACGGGAGCACCCCGTTATCGAACCCGTTCATCAACATCGACTCGACCGCCTTCTCACACGTGGCACCCCTGATGTCCTCTGCCTCCACGCTACCGGCAGAGCGGCCTTCACCCACCCCAACGGGCCGGACACCCCGCAGGTGCCCGGCCCACCGTCATCCGCCGTGCGGATCCGACTCGCGCCGGCTCACACGTCGGCCGGCTCGCCCTGCTCGGCGGCGGCCTTCTTCGCGGGGGTCTTGCGCGTCGTGGTCTTGCGGGCGGCGGCCTTGTCCTCGCCCTGCGCGCCCTCGGCGCCCCCTGCGTCCACCACGTCCTCGCGGGCCGGCTCGACGGCCACGGCGATGTCGACGATCTCCTCGGAGACCTCGCCCCGCCACGCCCGCACCGCCTGCTCGCCGTGCTCGGCGACCCGGTCGTAGGTCTCCTTGGCGCGCACCGCGTACTCGGCGGCCACGCCGACCCCGCGCAGCGCCAGGTCCTGCGCCTGCTCGCCGATCTTCTTCGTGTCGATCTTCGCGTCGAGGGCGCCGAGCACCTCGGCGACCTTGGCCGTGACGACCTCCTGCGCCTCGCGCGCCTTCTGCTGCACGACCTTCGGGTCCGTGTTCTTCACGGCCTCGAACCGCGCCGGGGCCTCGGCGCGCAGCTGCTCGATGAGGCCGGGCACCTTCTTGGCCTGCTGCATCGCGAGGTCGGCGGTGCCGGCGGCGAAGTAGAGCGGGGTCGGGTCGGCGAGGGTCTTCTTCAGGTCATCGGCGATGGCCATGTGGCTGGTCCTCCCGGATCACAGTTCAGTTCGTGGAGTGCTTGTCGTCGTCCGCACCGGACGGCCCACCCGGTCGGGCGGTGTCCGCGGGCGCTTCCGCGGCCACCGTCTCGGCCTCGGCCGCGTTCTCCTTGCGGAACGACTCGTAGATCTGGAGCAGCACCTGCTTCTGCTGCTGGTTGATGGACGGATCGGCGAGTATGGCGGCCCGCGTCTCCACCTCGTCCCGGTCCCGCTCGTCGAGGATCCCGGCCTGCACGTACAGCGTCTCCGCGGAGATCTGCAGGGCCTTCGCGAGCTGTTGCAGGATGTCCGCGCTCGGCTTGCGCAGCCCTCGCTCGATCTGGCTCAGGTACGGATTCGACACCCCCGCCGCATCGGCCAGCTGCCGCAGCGAGAGCTGGGCCTGCCGCCGCTGCTCGCGGAGGAACTCGCCGAGGTTCCCGACGTTGAGCGATGCCATGCTCCGATCCTGCCGCACTGCGCTAACTATTGCAAGCAGTCGCTTGCAACAGCTCCCACCCCAACCGGTCGCGCCTCCGGCCGGAAGCCCTTGACGGTCAGCCAGGCCGCCAGGGCCAGCTCCCAGGCGAAGACCGGGAGGGCCGCCAGCGAACCCCAGACGGAGAGCTGCCCGTACACCCCGAACAACACGGCGGTCGCCGAGGCGAAGATCAGCGGGCCGCCGGCCAGCCCCAGGACGGCGATGGGGCGCGGCACCAGCCGCGAGCGGTACAGCAAGGAGGCCGCCAGGACCGTGTTGGCACCCAGGACGAAGTTCGGGCCGAGCAGGAACGTCCAGTCGTGGACCGCGACCAGCGCCCGTGCCGCGGCGAGCAGCGCGGACGGGTCCGCTCCCGGCGCCGGCTCCCGGCGCAGCGTGACCACCGCGAGCAGGCTGACGATGCCGACGCAGATGACGGCGGCCTCCAGGGTGCGCAGGCCCAGGTAGCCGGCGGCGGCGCCCGCACCGTACCGCTTGACCACCGGGTGGAGCGCGAGGGCGGTGCCGACGACCGAGAGCGCGAGCAGCACCTCGAAGAAGGCGCCCAGCAGCACGCGGGCGTCGGACCCCGGGCCGGTGACGTAACCGGGGTCGCCCAGGACCGGGCCGTACAGGACGAGCCCGCCGATCGAGGCGACGTGGGTGACGAAGAAGCAGACGCCCGCCGCGGCGGCGAGCTTTCTCGACGGTGACACCGGGAACCCCCTTGGATCCAGAGCCGAGGTGTACGGCGTACACCTACGGCCGCCACGGTAGGGTGTACGCCGTACACTCGTCAAACAGCGGGAGGCGGACGACAGATGACCCGGCCCACCGGCGGCACGACACGCCGGACCCCCCTCAGCACGGACCGCGTGCTGCGCGCCGCCGTCGCGTACGCCGACCGCAGCGGCATCGAGGCGCTGAGCATGCGCGGCCTCGCCCAGGAGCTGGGCGTCGTGCCGATGGCGCTCTACAAGCACGTCGCCAACAAGGACGAGCTCCTCGACGGCATGCTCGACGCCGTCGTCGCCGAGATCGACCCGCCGGCCGGTGCCGGGGGCGGTGCCTGGAAGGGCGAGGTGCGGCAGCGGGTCCTGTCGGCCCGGCAGGTGCTGCTGCGCCACCCGTGGGCCGCGCGCGTCATCGAGACGCGCACCGGTCCCACGCCCGGCGTCCTCGCCTACCTGGACTCGGTCATCGGGACGTTCCGCGCGGGCGGCCTCTCCGCCGACCTCACCCACCACGCGATGCACGCGCTGGGCGGCCGCGCCTGGGGGTTCACCCAGGAGCTGCTGCCGACCGGGCCGCAGGACCAGGAGCAGGCGGCCGAGGCAGCGGCGGCCCTGGCCGCCCGCTACCCGCACATCGCGGAGATCGCCGCCTCCCGACCCCACGACGGTTCGGCGGTCGTGGGCCACGGCTGCGACGACACCTACGAGTTCGAGTTCGCCCTCGACCTCCTCCTGGACGGCTTCGAGCGCCTCCACGCCCAGGGCTGGAGCTCCGCCGCCCGGCCCGGCGCCGCCGCAGCAGCCGCAGCTACCGGATCGGCCGGCCTCAGTCCCTGACCTGGCCAGCCCGCCCGCGGAGCCGGCGGTGGTACGCCAGGGTGAGCGCGCCGAGCAGCGGCCCCCAGGCGATCAGCGGCAGGTACAGGAACCCGACGACGGTGTGGCCCAGCGGCGTCATACCCGGGTGCGGGAACGTCCACCACAGCGCGAACGGCGTCCACACGAAGGTCAGCAGCACGGCGGCCGACGTCGCCACCACCGTGACCGCCCGCACCGGCACCCGCCGGCCGCCCCACCCCGGTATTCGGCGCGGGACCACCTCTCCCCAGGGCCGGACCAGCCCCAGCGCGAGCAGCGCCAGCAGCTCGCTCCCCACGCTGACACCGGCCGTGTACACCCGGCCCCACCCCGGGATGCCGGCCGCCACGTACCCCGCCTGCGTGTAGCCCGCGAGCAGGCCCGCCGCGAGCAGCAGCCGCCAGATGCCGGACGGCACGGTGAGCAGCGTGACGACACGGGCAGCACGGACCGCCCAGCGGGGCACCTCCGCGGCGGCAGCGGCAGCGGGAGCCGGAACCGAAGCAGAGACCGAGGCCGGGGTCGGGTCCTGGGAAGGGGCGGGGACCTGCTGTCGATGCGTCATGCACACCATCGTGTCGACGGGTTCGGGGCCCGGCATCGGCCCACGGAACCCTTGCCCGCGCCGCCCCCGGACGGAGTCCGCATCAGCCTCCTCCCCCGCCCGGGGGAGAAGGCGTACACCCGCTAGGCAGGACGCGTGCCGACCACCACGGTCGCCCAGAACTCCTCCGACACCGCCGTCCGCACCGTGAGTCCGCCCTCCTCCAGCGCCCGCGCCGTCCGCGGGGCCTGACGCTCGCTCGTCTCGATCAGCAGCCGCCCGCCCGGCGCCAACCAGGGCAGCGCACCCGCCGCGACCCGGCGGTGGACGTCCAGCCCGTCCGGGCCGCCGTCCAGGGAGACCGCCGGCTCGTGCTCCCGCGCCTCGGCCGGCAGCAGCGGTATCTCCCCCGTGGGCACGTAGGGGGCGTTGACCACCAGCACGTCCACCCGGCCGCGCAGCCCGTCCGGGAGCGCGCCGTACAGGTCGCCCTCGTACACCCGGCCGCCGTACGGGGCCACGTTCAGCCGCGCGTACGCCAGCGCGGCCGGGTCGATGTCCGCCGCGTGCAGCTCCACCCCGCCACCCAGCCGGGCCGCGACCGCCGCGCCGAGCGCACCCACCCCGCAGCACAGGTCGAGCACCACCCGGTCCGGCCGGCCCGGCGCCCCCGCCACCGCCTCGGACACCAGGAACTCGCTGCGCCGGCGCGGCACGAAGGCCCCCGCGCCCACCCGCATGCGCAGCCCGCAGAACTCCGCCCGCCCGACCACGTGTTCCAGCGGTTCGCCGCCGGCCCGGCGGGCCACGAGGGCGGCCAGGTGCACGGCGTCGTCGGCGGCAGCCGTGAGCAGCTCCGCCTCCTCCTCCGCGAAGACACAGCCCGCCGCGCGCAGGGCCTCCACCACGTTCACGTCCACATTCACGTCCACCTTCACGTCCTGGTGCAAATCCGCGCTCTCATCCACATCCGCGCCCTCGTCCATGTCCGCGCTCTCATCCACGTCCGCCCCGCTCAGAACACGTCCGGGCACCACGGGCGCCGCGCCGTCCGGAACACGGCGTCGGCCAGCGCCAGCGCGCCCGGCCGCTCCTCCGCCACCTGCCCCAGCGCACCGAGCCGCACCGCGGATGCGTCACCGAGGTACAGCGACCCCAGCGCGGCCACGCCCAGGCGCAGGTCCGCGGGCTCGTCGGTGGGCGTGCACTCCCCCGCACCCGCGTCGAGCCGGTAGCGCCCCGCGGCCGGACCGTCCGGGTCGGCGACCTCCAGGACGAGGACCCCGGGCACCGCGTACGTCCGCGCGCGCAGGGCCCGTACGACGTCCAGCAGCCGCACCCACATGAAGTCCGAGGAGGTCACGAGCCGGGCCGCACGCGGGTCGGGCAGCAGGTGCGGGACCAGGTCGTCGGGGGCGCGGTAGCCGGTGCGCACGGTCAGCACCCAGTCGACGGAGCACAGGAAGTGCCACAGGGCCCGCTCGGCGTCCGGGGTGGCGGCCAGCAGTTCCTTGACCTGGAGGGTGTTCTGCGGGGTCTTCGCGTCCGTCCAGCGGTCGTCGGCGGTGTACGACACCAGGCCGGCCACCTCGCCCTCCGCCGTCCGGTACACCGCGTGGAACCGGTCCCGGTACGGCCGGAAGGACATCTCCTCCTCGCCGGTCGCAAGGCTCCACCAGCGGGCGTCGCGGCTCACCACGCCGTGCCGGGAGAGCCGTATCCGGTCGTGCAGGGCCGGGCCCACCCGGCGCGCCTCGGCCACGTCCACGATGTCGATCCGGCCGCCGTCCCCGGGCTTCGACCAGCGCGGGTCCAGCCCGGTGCGCTTGACGTCGATCTCCCATTCCGCGACGGTCACCGCGGGCCCGTACCCGTACCGCCCGTAGATCGGGTACTCGGCGGCGATCAGCGTCGACAGCACGTCGCCGCGGTCGACGGCGGCGGCCAGCTCCCCGGCCATCATGCGGCTCAGCAGGCCCTGGCGGCGGTGCGTGGGCATGACCGCGACGTTGGTGATCGCGGCGGACGTGACCACCGCCCCGCCGGGCACGGTGAGCTCCTGCCGGAAGGAGCGCAGGGTTCCCACGCACGCGCCGGTGGCGGAGTCGAAGGAACCCCACACCCGGGCGGGGTCGCTGTGCTGTGCGCGCTGGGCGACGTCGGAGTCCGTCACCCGGGTCGCGGTCAGGAAGCCGGTGTTCACGGCCCGCATCCAGGCGGGGAATTCGGATGCGGCGATCAGCCGCACGTCAGGGTCAACACTCATGACCCGCCACGCTAATCCGCCCGTCCGCACCGCGTCGCGGCAATTTCCGCCGCCGCGCCCCGCTCATACCAGGAGGTCGTCCACCTGTGCCTCGCCCTCCCGGTAGCGCCGCGTGATCTCCGCGCTGCAGTCGTCCACCGTGCGCTGCAACTGCTGCCGGCGGCGCGAGACCTGCTGCTCGTACCGCACCAACCGGCCCATCGCGTCGTGCAGTTCGCGGTCCGTGCGGGCCTGGAGGTCCGACAGCTCCACGTCGGCCAGCATCTCCGCCGCCAGCAGCCGGTACTCCTCTCCGTGCGGGGTCCCGAGCGTGACGTGCCGGGCGGATGCGCTGCGGCTGGAGGGCGCGTCGGCGAGGATCTCCGAGAGCCGGTCCACCACCGGCGGCTCGGGCGCCACGGGCGCCTCCGGGTCGCTGCGCCGGGCCAGTTCGGCCCGCAGGATGTCGATCCGGCCCTGCAGGAGTCTGCGGATGTAGCTGAGGTCGGCCTCGTCGCGCTGGGCCTCGCGCCGCAGGGTGCGCAGTTCCGGCAGTCCGAGCGCGGTGGCGGGCGTGGTCGGCGCCTGCTCCTCCGCGGTGCGCTGCGCGGGTGGTCGGACCGCGCCGGCCACCGGAGCGGCCGCGACTGACGGGACTGAAGTGGCCGGAGCGGGCGCAGCGGCTGATGTGGCCGACGCAGATACGGAGGTACCAGAAGTATTCATGTGAACGTGTCCGTCCCCTCGACCGGTGCATGGGGTCTCGCCCGGCCCGTGGGGCCGGGGGGAAGCACCGCCTGCGTGCATGGTGCCACTGTCCGTGGTGCCGGCGCAGTCCCGGTCCACCCGATCGGCCCCGGACGGGTGCACGCCTGGTACACAGGTGGTATGCGAGCAGTGGTGCAGAGGGTGGACGGCGCGAGCGTCGTCGTGGCCGGTGAGACCGTGGGCGAGATCGTCGGCGAGGGACTGTGCGTGCTGGTGGGGGTGACCCACGACGACACGCCGGAGAAGGCGGCGCAGCTGGCGCGCAAGCTGTGGTCCGTACGGATCCTGGAAGGGGAGAAGTCCTGCAGCGACGTGGCCGCGCCGCTGCTGGTGATCTCGCAGTTCACGCTGTACGGGGACGCCCGCAAGGGCCGCCGCCCCACCTGGAACGCGGCGGCGCCGGGCGAGGTCGCCGAGCCGCTGGTGGACGAGGTCGTGGCCCAGCTGCGCTCGCTGGGGGCGACGGTGGAGACGGGCCGGTTCGGGGCGGACATGCGGGTCTCGCTCACCAACCACGGCCCGTTCACCATCGTCATCGACGTCTGACGGCACCGGCGGGGCCGGGGGTCAGGGAACGTCGGGGAAGGCCCGGGCCGGTCAGGGCGCTACGACGACCTCCTGCGAGGCTGCCGTCTTCCCGACCAGCAGCGGCGCGTCCACCGGCACGTTCCGCTTGACCAGCGCGAGGGCGATCGGGCCCAGCTCGTGGTGGCGGACCGCGGTGGTCACGAAGCCGAGCTGGCGGCCCTCCTCCCCGTCCGCGGCGAGCCGGACGGGCGCGCCGTGCGGCGGGAGGTGCACCTCGGAGCCGTCCAGGTGCAGGAAGACCAGGCGGCGCGGCGGCTTGCCCAGGTTGTGGACGCGGGCCACCGTCTCCTGGCCGCGGTAGCAGCCCTTCTGGAGGTGCACGGCGCTGCCGATCAGGCCGATCTCGTGCGGGATCGTGCGGTGGTCGGTCTCCAGGCCGAGCCGCGGCCGGTGCGCCTCGACGCGCAGGGCCTCGTACGCGAGGAGGCCGGCGGCCGGGCCGTGCGCGGCGGCGAAGGCCTCCAGCTCCGCGCGGGGCAGGAAGACGTCCCGGCCGTGCGGGGTCTCCCGGACCACGTACCCCTCCGGGACCTCGGCGATGGAGCCGGCCGGCAGGTGGACGACGGCGAACTCGGCGGTGCGGTCGGCGACTTCGACCCGGTAGAAGAACTTCATCGACTCCAGGTAGGCGATCAGCGCCTCCTGGGTGCCGGGCTCCACGTGCGCCCACACGGTCTCGCCGTCGTCGACGAGGTGGAGCTGGTGCTCGATGTGGCCGTTGGCGGAGAGGATCAGGGCCTCGGTGGCCTGCCCGGGCGGGAGTTCGGTCACGTGCTGGGTGACCAGCAGGTGCAGCCAGCTCAGCCGCTCCGGTCCGGTGACGGTCACGACCCCGCGGTGCGAGAGGTCGACGAAACCGCGGCCTTCGGCGAGGGCGCGCTGTTCGCCGTAGAGCTCTCCGTAGTGGGCGGCGACGCCCTCGTCACGGCCTTCGGCCTGAACGGCGCCGGGGAGGTTCAGCAAAGGGCTGGTCATGGGACCAAGCCTACGACCCTGCTATGCGGGTTCGGCACGGTGTTCGGCGGCGCACCCGCGGCACAGACCGAAGATCGCGAAGTGCTTCATGTCGGTCTCGAACCCGAAGGTGGAGCGGAGCTTCTCGGTGAACTCGGAGGCGACGCCGAGGTCCGCCTCGATCACGTCCCCGCAGTCGCGGCACACCAGGTGGATGTGGTGGTGCCGGTCGGCGAGGTGGTAGGTGGGGGCCCCGTGCCCGAGGTGGGCGTGGGAGACCAGCTTCAGCTCCTCCAGGAGCTCCAGCGTGCGGTAGACGGTGGAGATGTTCACCCCGGAGGCCGTCTTGCGCACGTGGGCGAGGATCTCGTCCGGCGTCGCGTGCTCCAGGGTGTCGACCGCTTCGAGCACGAGCTGGCGCTGCGGGGTCAGCCGGTATCCGCGCTGCCGCAGGTCGCTCTTCCAGTCGGTGCCCGAGGCACGGTCGGGGCTTTCGGCGCTCACCACCCGGCCAGTGTAAGCGCGGGAAGGGGACCGCGGGCGGGCCTGCGGTCCCCTTGTCCGATGTGCGCGGTCCGGACGGCTCAGCGGAAGAACGCGATGCCGTCGTCCGGCATGTCCGGGAGGTTGCGCGCCATCTCGGCGACCTCCTCGGGCGTGACGACCTTCTTGAGCTGGGCCGACATGTACGGGCGCAGCTCGACGTCCGGGGTGGCCTTCTCGCCGACCCACATCAGGTCGCTCTTGACGTAGCCGTAGAGCCGCTTGCCGCCGCTGTACGGGCTGGCGCCGGCGGTGCGGGCGACCGCGTCCGTGGCCAGGTCGATCTGGGGCTTCTTGTCGGCGAGCTCGCCGTACCAGACCTCGATGACGCCCTGGTCGCGGACCATGACGACCTCGACCTTGCGGTCCTGGTCGATGCGCCAGTAGCCGGACTCCGACTCCAGCGGCCGCACCTTCTTGCCCTCGGCGTCGAGGGCCCAGGTGTGGGAGGTGTACTCCAGGAAGTCCCGGCCGTCGTGGGTGAAGACGACTTCCTGGCCGAAGTTGCACTTCTCCTCGCCGGGGAAGTCGAAGACGCCCGCGCCCTCCCAGGTGCCGAGGAGGAAGGCGAGGGGGACGAGGCCGGGGTTCAGGTCGGACGGGATCTGGATCATGGGTGGCTGCTCAGGCGATCTCTGGGAGGGGGATTCCGGTGGTCCGGGGGGCGGCCGATCGAAGGATCAGCGCTGGCCCTGGTACAGCTTCTTCACGGCCAGGCCGGTGAAGGCCATGACGCCGACGCAGACCAGGACCAGCAGAGAGGTGAAGAATGCCTCAAGCACGGGGTGCTCCTCGGAGGTTTCGGGTGGCGGGTACGGGGCCGGTCCCCAAGCCTACTGGCCGGGGGACCGGCGCACTCCGTGAGGTAGGCCGCAGCCGTCACCTCCGCGCGGCGCGGCGTCCGGCGGCGGCCCGGGCGGGGCCGCGGGGCGGGGCCGCGGGCGCCTCACCCCAGCAGCTGGCTCTGCAGGATCACCGTCTGGTGGAACGGGACGGCCGCCACCGCCCCCTTGCGGCTCTGGAACACCGCGGCCTGCACGTCACCCGCCTGGACGCACCCGATCCGCACCTCCTCGTCGCCGACCGGCGCCGCCTCGGCGAACAGTTCCAGCGAGCCGCGCTCCGGCCGCGGCTGCACGAGCGCGACCTTGGTCCAGTCCTCGTCCTCGTCGATCCGGTTGACGCCCTTCACGTTCATGTTGATGCCGCACCGCTCGCGGCTCTCCGCGAACCCGGAGGAGGCGAAACGCAGCAGGTAGACGCGGGTCCGGGTGCCGTCGGGCATGGTCCAGCCGCGGCCGACGATCTGGCGCAGGCCCTCGTCGGTGAACTCCTGCTTCATCTTCGGTCGGACGGTGGGCTCGAACTCCTCCAGGAAGGTCTCCTCGGACACCTTCTGGTCCTGCTCCACCTTGAGCTCCCGGTCCGGGGCGGACCCGGCCGGCGTCGGCAGGAGCAGTTGGAACAGGGCGGCGTAGTGGATGCCGTCCTCGTCGTCGGAGGCGAAGGGCTGCGGTGCGCCGGGAGCCAGGGTGGGCTTGGCGAGGGTCGGGTAGTCCCAGCGGCCGTCTCCGGCGGTGGCGAGACCGGGCAGGTCGGTGCGCTCGGCCCGGCTGATCCCGTACGCGGTCCCGGTCCCGAAGGCGGCGAAGGCGACGACCGCGGCGAGCCACCGCAGTGCCGTGCCCGCCCTGCGCCGGCCCGGGGTCGCGGACGGCTCGGCGGCGGGTGGCTCGGCGGCGGGTGGCTCGGCGGCGGGCTGCGGGCCCTGCGGGGCCGTGTCGGTGGTGTGGTGCTGCTCGGTCACACGGACTCCCCGGGGGACTTCAGGTGGCTCAGCTGGTTCTTGAAGAAGGAGACGGCGTCCGTGGGCGAGAAGGGCTTGGGCCCGAACGCGCGGAAGTTGACCAGGACGTCCCCCTGGACGGCCACGCAGTCCATCGAGTCGATCTTCTCCTGCTTCTCCTCGCCGATGGCCAGCAGCGCGCACCTGGCCTCCGGGTGGCCCTCCACCGCAGGGGCGCCCCGACCGTCGCCCGCCAGCTCCAGCAGCTTCTTCGTGCCCTCGGAGAACTTGCCGACGGCTCGCGGGTCGGCCTGCATGATGCGGACCGAGTAGACGGCCGTGCCGCCGCTCCTGGTGTAGCTGCGGCCCGCGAGGCCCTTGAGCTCCAGGCCCTCCAGCACCTCGTCGCGCTGCTTGCGGGCGCCACTGGACAGCCCGCGGCGGGCGTCCTTGAAGCCCTGCACGGCCTTGTCGCCGGCGACGGAGAAGTCGTTGCCGTCCTGCCCCAGGTCGGGGCCGAGGGAGAAGCCGGACGGGACCGGCAGCAGCTTCCCGGACAGCTCGCCGGCCGGGACGGGTGCGGGCACCTCCGGGGCCGCGGGGTGCTCGCCCTCGGCGACCCAGTAGCGGGTCGGCACGGTCCGGTCGGCCTTCTCCAGCGCGGCGGACGCCGCGATCCCGCCGCCCGCGAGGACGGCGATGCCGACGGCTCCCGCGACCAGGGCCGCGGCGCTGCGCCCGCTCCGGCGCCCGGCGCCGGCCGCGGCGCCGCCGACGGGCGCGGCCGCTTCGGCAGCCTTCGGGAGGTCCGTGTTCAGCGGCTCGGTCACAGTCGCTCCAACTGTCGCTTGGCCAGGTCGACGACATCGCTCTCCGCGACCTTGCCGCGGTTGTCGACGTAGTCGATCTCCATGACGATGTCGCCCCGGCGGGCGATGGCGCGGGCTCCGCGCACGGGGTGGTACCCCGGCCTCTGGTCGGCCTCGGAGTCCACCCACACGTGCCCGAGGTCGGCGGGGGTGCCCGGGATGGCCACGCCGGGGTTGCCCGCGTACTCCCTGCGCGGCATGAGCCCGGCCTGCGCATGCTGGTAGGCGTCCGCGCCCGTCCGGTCGCGGAACTGGATCAGCCGCACGTCGACGAAGACGCGGTCGTCCTGGGACCAGGCCGTGGCGGCGATCCGCCGGACCCCCTCCTCCGCGAAGCTGCTCAGGGCCTTGTCCGGCTGCTCGAAGCCGACCGCGAAGACGTCCAGGCTCTCGTAGCCCGCGCCGAGGGCCTTCGCGCCGCCCGGCGTCTCGACCAGCAGCTTGCTGAGGTCGCCGTCCGTCTTGTGGCGGCGGTTGGCGTTGACGGTCTCGCGCGTGGTGCCGGTGTCGGGCGCGAGCGCCTTCGGGGCCTTCAGCTTCTGCTGGGCCAGCGGCGGCAGCGGCGTCGGCGGGCGGCCGTACTGGACGGCGTACCCGGTGACCGTGCCGGCGAGGATTCCGAGCGCGGCCCCGCCGGCGATCAGCAGGGCGGTACGGCGCCCTCGGCGGCGGGTGCCCGCCCCGTGCGCGGTGGTCTGTTCGCGCAGCTCGGAAGCGGTCTGTTCATGTTCCAAGGAAGTGTCCCCCACGGACTGTCCACGCGGGTGATCACCCGCGCAGCCTTGACATGTACCGGAGGGGAACGGTTGTACAGAAGTGCATTACGTTCCGCGCTGACGGAAAGTCATTCGTCCCGGCGCCGCTTTCCGTCGAGTTCGTCCCACCACTCGTCGGACTTCGGATCGCCCGACGGGTCGTCCCACCAGCGGTCGTCCGGGCCGCGCCGGTTAGCGATCATCGCGGCGACCGGCGGGATGACCATGGCGACCACGCACAGGGCCACGGCCGCCTCGACCGAGAACAGGCGCACGAAGGACCAGGCGGAGACGAAGAGGAAGAGGCATCCGCCCATGAGGAGGAAGTAGATGCGGCGCCGCCGGGCGTACATACCTCCAGCGTAGGACCGGGGACGGCCCGCACGACAGCGGACGGCACGAAGGGCCGCACCCCGCTCCAGTGGCGTCCAACCCCCTGGGGTGCGGCCCTTCGGCCGGTTCGCAGGCCACCGGCGGCTGCCCGTGGCAGCGCCGGTGGCAGCAGCGGTGGCGGTCAGACCGCGATCGCCACGTCCGTCACGCCGCCGGCCTCGGAAACGACCACGGCGCGGTCCGCCTGGGCACCCGGGACGAGCGCCCGCAGCGTCCAGGTGCCGGTCGCCGCGTAGAAGCGGAACTGGCCGGTCGCCGAGGTCGGGACCTCCGCGGTGAACTCGCCGGTCGAGTCGAGCAGCCGCACGTAGCCGCTGACGGGCTCGCCGTCCTTGGTCACCTGTCCCTGGATGGCCGTCTCACCGGGCTTGAGCGTGGAAAGGTCCGGTCCGCCGATCTGTGCTCCGCACATGTTCCTCTGTCCTGTCCTCGAGAAGTGGTTCTGCTGGGCGTCGCGTGCCCGGGATTACTTGTTGGCGCCCAGCTCGATCGGCACGCCGACCAGGGAGCCGTACTCGGTCCACGAACCGTCGTAGTTCTTGACGTTCTCCTGGCCCAGGAGCTCGTGGAGCACGAACCACGTCAGCGCGGAGCGCTCGCCGATGCGGCAGTAGGCGATGGTGTCCTTCGCCAGGTCGACCTGCTCGGTCTCGTAGAGGGCCTTGAGCTCCTCGTCGGACTTGAAGGTGCCGTCGTCGTTGGCGTTCTTCGACCACGGGATGTTGCGGGCCGACGGCACGTGGCCGGGGCGCTGCGACTGCTCCTGCGGAAGGTGCGCCGGGGCGAGGAGCTTGCCGGAGAACTCGTCGGGCGAGCGGACGTCGACCAGGTTCAGGGCGCCGATCGCAGCCACGACGTCGTCGCGGAAGGCGCGGATCGAGGTGTCCTGGGCCTTCGCCTTGTACTCGGTGGCCGGGCGGTTCGGGACCTCGGAGCCGTCGACCAGGTCGCGGGAGTCCAGCTCCCACTTCTTGCGGCCGCCGTCGAGGAGGCGGACGTCCTGGTGGCCGTACAGCTTGAAGTACCAGTAGGCGTAGGACGCGAACCAGTTGTTGTTGCCGCCGTAGAGGACGACGGTGTCGTCGTTGGAGATGCCCTTGGCGGACAGCAGCTTCTCGAAGCCCTCCTGGTCCACGAAGTCACGGCGGACCGGGTCCTGGAGGTCCTTCTTCCAGTCGATCCGGACGGCGCCGGTGATGTGGTTCTTGTCGTAGGCGGACGTGTCCTCGTCCACCTCGACGATGACGACGTCGGCGTCGTTCAGGTGGGCCTCGACCCAGTCGGCGTCAACGAGGACGTCGCTGCGGCTCATGGTGTTCTCCTCCGGGGCAGTGTGCGGCGGGGCGGTGCGGATGCTGCTGCGGGCGGCGCGGAGCGCTCCCGAGGACACTGCGCGGGGAGGCGTCAGTGGACAGGGAGGAAACGGCTGCGCGCGGTCACGCGGGAAGGGACGGTCGTCCGAACTGGTGGAGCGGATGCGCTCTCAGGTCACATGGATCGACAGAGCATGGCGGCGACGCGACACAGGTCTACTGCCCGTCGCTTCGTGAGGTCCGCCTGCTGATGCTTCATGCCTGGATCGTAGGGACGAACGGGCCGCCCTGTCACCGGCGTGTCATATATCGAGACAGGAACGTCCGGATCGCGGGATCGCGATCGCCCCGGACGGCCTCCCCGCACCCCGCCGGGGCCTGCGCGCGGCCCGCCTTCTGCGGATCGGACCGTCCTGTCTCACGATCCGGCCAGCGACACGTCCGAGCCGCTCAGCTCCAGGTGTACGCCGGCCTCGTCCGCGGTCAGCCCGGTCAGCTGCAGCCCGGCCGGCAGCCCGTCGTCGAGGCGCCGCTCGAAGTCGGTCTTCTTGCGGATCGCGGCCTCGATCCCGGGGATGCCCTCCCCGGGCACCTCGTCGGCCCGTACCCGGACCATCTTGGCGCCGCCCTTGCCGTTCCCGCCGCCCTTCGCGTCGACGAGCGTGACGGTCGACACCACGCTGCGCGTGAAGGTCTTGCCCAGGACCTCCGCGGACGCGGTCACCTTCACCTTGCCCGGCGCCCCTCCGTAGGTGAGCTTCGCCCCGGTCTGCGAGGCCGCAGTCAGGTCCGGGTACGTGATCAGCGCCGAGCCCGTTGCGTTCCGGGCGGTGCCCCCGCTGTAGTCCCCGTTCAGCTGCACACCGCGAAAGCTCGCCCGGAGCTGCGAGAGCCGCGTCTTGCGGCCGTCCGCCACGGCGTCGACGCCGTCCAGCCGGACGTCGACCCGGTCGAGCTCGTGGCTCAGCGCCTGGGTCAGGAACGGGAAGCCGTGGATCTCCACCTCGGCGGACCCGGCGAGCCCCGACTGCGCCCGTATTCGCTCGGCGAGCCTGTTCTCGGCGTAGCCGACCGCCCAGCGGTCCGCCCCGGCGGCCAGCGCGCCCAGCACCACGACGACGATCACGACGAAACGCAGGAATCGCACGTGCCTCTCCCCCCTGTAGACCGGTACGTCCGCCCCTAGTTGACCATGTACAGACGTACGGAGGCCGTCAGCGATGCCGACGGCCTCCGTGACGCGTGTCCCACGGTTCCTGCCCGGGCCTCAGCCCACCACCCGTCCCATCAGGTAGACGGCGGGAGCCGCGGCCGCCAGCGGCAGCGCCACACCGGCCGTCATGTGCACGAACTTCGACGGGTAGTCGTACGCGGCCACGCGCAGCCCGATCAGCGCGCCCACCCCGGCGGCCAGGCCGAGCAGCGCCCCGCCCGCCCCGACGGAGGTCAGCCCGCCGACCGCGACGCCCGCACCTGCGGCCGCGGCCACCGACACGCCGGCGGACGGCAGGGGCGGCAGGGGCAGCGCCCGGACGAACACGGCGACCGCGACGGCCACCGCGCCGACCGTCACGGCGGCGGAGTCGGCGGCCAGGTAGCCCGTGCAGACGATGGCGAGGGCGGCGGAGGCCACCGAGGCCATCAGGCCGTACATCCGCTCGTCGGGGTCGGCCTGGCTGCGCAGCTGGAGGACCAGCGTGAGCAGCACCCACACGCCGAGGGTGCCGATGATCGCGCCGGCGCCGTACGTGTCGTCCACCGCGAGCACGGCGGCGTCCGCGACGAGGGCTCCGGCGAAGGCGAGGGCGATGCCCTGGCGGGCGGGCCACATGCCGTTGAGCCGGAACCAGCCGGCCGCGGTGAGGCCCTGGAGGGCGATCAGCGGCAGGAGCAGGGCGTAGTCGCCGGCTATGGCGGCGCCGGCGAGCAGCAGCCCGAGCACGGCGGTCAGCACCGCCGACTGCGGACCGGGGTCGATGATCGGCGAACGGCCCTCGGCGCGGGCCTGGGCCGGGTCGACCGCGCGCATGGTGTTCCCGCCGAGGGTGGGCGGGGACCACTCGGGCTCCCCGGCCGGGTCGACGGGCCCGCCGGGGGCGGGCGCGGCGTGCCGACCGGGCGCGGCGGCGTGCGCCGCATCGGGGCCGGCCGCGGGCACGGCCTGCGGAGGCAGGTAGGCGGTGGTCTCCGCCCAGGCCTCGGCGGGAGCGGCCGGAGCGGCGGAGGTGTGGGGCACGGGAGCGGGTGCCGCGTCCCGGAACCAGCCCTCCGGGACGCCGCTCTCCGTCACCGGCGGGAGGTACGCCGTCTCGGCGGCGGCGGCGTTCTGCGGCACCGGGGGGAGATAGGCGGTCTCGGCGGCGGCCGCCGCGCTCTGCTGCGGCTGCACCGGCTGCTGCGCGGCCGGCACGGGCGGCAGGTACGCCGTCTCGGCAGCAGCGGCGGCGTCCTGCGGCACCGGGGGGAGATAGGCGGTCTCGGCGGCCCAGTCGTGCCCGGGCGCGGCGGCCGGGGCGGGCGCGGCCGGAGCCGGCGCGGCGGGGGCCTCGTCGCGGAACCATCCCTCGGGCGCCGCGGGAGCCTGGTGCGCCTGCGGCTGCGGCTGCGCCTGGGGCGGCATCGGCTGCTGGGGCTGTTGGTACTGCTGGGGCTGGAACTGGTGCTGCGGCTGGTACAGCGGGTCGGCCTGGCCGGGGTACGGCGGCGGGCAGCCGGCCTCCGCCCAGTCACCGCCTGGCGCCGGGGTCGGGGCCTGACCGGCCACGGCCGCCGGAGCGGGCGCCGCCGGAGCTGCGGGGGCCTGGTCCCGGAACCACCCCTCGGGCGCCGCGGGCTGCTGCGGCTGCACCGGCTCGGCGGACCGGTGCACCGGCTGGTAGCTGGTGTCCCAGGTGTCCGACTGCCAGGTCTGCGTCGCGTACGGGTCCTGCGGCTGCTGCCCGGCCTGCCCGGCCTGCCCGGCCTGCGCGGCCCGCCGCTGCTGCTGCTGTTCCTCGGGAGTGCTCATCGGTTTCCGCTCACCCGCCCGCGAACGGCGGGAGCACCTCGACGGTGCCCCCCTCGGTCAGCAGGACGGCATCGTGCGGGCGCTTGCCCACGGGTTCGTCGTTCACGAGGAAGGAGCAGCGCAGCAGGACCCGGGTCAGCTCCCCGGGGTGGCGTTCCCGCACCGCGTCGAGTGCCTCGGCCAGTGTCCGCGCCGAGTACGGCTCCTCCGCCGTGTGGGCCGCGGCTTTGGCCGCCGCCCAGTAGCGGATGGTTCCGGTTGCCACTGCAGCTCCTATCGTCGGCTACCTACCGTCGGCCTCCATGATGGCCCCTCCCGGCCCCTGGTCCCGCGTCCCTCCGCGCGCTCCGGATGCGCCCGGAGTGCGCCCGGAGTGCACCCGGACGGCCCACGACCGACTTCCGGAAGCCCGCCGATCCTCCGAAACCGGGGCATACGCTGGTTCCGGGGGTGGCGCGAACCACAGAAGGCGCGATCCCGAAGCCTCGGCCGGGCGTCGGCAGGTGGGCTATTCTGCTGGCGAAGGATCCGGGCAACGTTGCCCCCGGGTCCTTTTGTGCTTTCAGTACGTTGAACGGAACGAGAACAAAGGCGCCGGACCGGCTCCCGGGGCGCGGGGACCGGTCGACGCCCGCAGCGACCGGGCACGGTGCACAGCGCCGCGCCCGGCACGCACCCCGTACGAAGCAGTACCGCGAAAGTCCTCGACGGGACCGAGGAGGAACCGACGTGACGGACCAGCGAACCGTGCACCACCGACCGACCCGGGCAGGGGGTCGGGCATGAGCTCCCTCCTGCTGCTGACCAACGCCCTCCAGCCGTCCACCGAGGTGCTGCCGGCCCTCGGCCTGCTGCTGCACAACGTACGGGTGGCCCCCGCCGAGGGCCCGGCCCTCGTCGACACCCCCGGGGCGGACGTCATCCTCGTCGACGGCCGCCGGGACCTGCCGCAGGTGCGGTCGCTGTGCCAGCTGCTGCGCTCGACGGGGCCGGGCTGCCCGCTGATCCTCGTCGTCACCGAGGGCGGCCTGGCGGCCGTCACCGCCGACTGGGGCATCGACGACGTCCTCCTCGACACCGCCGGCCCCGCCGAGGTCGAGGCGCGGCTGCGGCTGGCCACCGGCCGCCAGCAGCTGGGCGCCGACGACTCCCCCATGGAGATCCGCAACGGCGACCTCTCGGTGGACGAGGCGACGTACTCGGCGAAGCTGAAGGGCCGGATCCTCGACCTCACCTTCAAGGAGTTCGAGCTCCTCAAGTACCTCGCCCAGCACCCGGGCCGGGTCTTCACCCGGGCCCAGCTGCTCCAGGAGGTCTGGGGCTACGACTACTTCGGCGGCACCCGGACGGTGGACGTCCACGTCCGGCGGCTGCGCGCGAAGCTGGGTCCGGAGCACGAATCGCTCATCGGCACCGTACGGAACGTGGGCTACCGTTTCGTCACACCGGAGAAGGCCGAACGGGGCGCGGCGGAGGCCGCGGACCGGGCGGCCGCGAAGGTCGCGGCCGACGCCTAGGGGGTCGTCCCCCGGACGGCGGAAGCCGGTGTGACCGTGCACTCCGCAGGATGCCCTGCCCAGAGCACGGTCACCCCGCGTAGACTCCCTGCGTGGCCAAGGTGACGCGGGATGATGTGGCGCGACTTGCGGGTACTTCAACCGCCGTCGTGAGCTACGTCATCAACAACGGACCCCGGCCGGTCGCCCCGGCCACGCGCGAGCGTGTCCTCGCCGCGATCAAGGAGCTGGGCTACCGCCCGGACCGGGTCGCCCAGGCGATGGCGTCCCGGCGCACCGACCTCATAGGCATGATCGTTCCGGACGCCCGCCAGCCCTTCTTCGCGGAGATGGCGCACGCGGTCGAACAGGCGGCCGCCGAGCGCGGGAAGATGGTGCTGGTCGGGAACTCCGACTACCGGGACGAGCGCGAGGTCCACTACCTGCGCGCCTTCCTCGGCATGCGGGTGTCCGGGCTGATCCTGGTCAGCCAGGGCATGAGCGAGCGGGCCGCCTCGGAGATCGAGGCCTGGGACGCCCGGGTCGTGCTGCTGCACGAGCGTCCCGAGGCCATCGACGACGTCGCGGTGGTCACCGACGACATCGGCGGCGCCCAGCTCGCCACCCGCCACCTCCTCGAACACGGGCACGAGTACGTCGCCTGTATCGGCGGCATCGAGAACACTCCGTCGGTCGGCGACCCCGTCGCCGACCACGTCGAGGGCTGGCGCCGGGCCATGCTGGAGTCGGGCCGGTCGGTCGAGGGCCGCCTGATCGAGGCCCCGTACAACCGTTACGACGCCTACCGGGTGGCGCTGGAGGTCCTGTCGGGCCCCGACCGCCCGCCGGCCATCTTCTGCGCCACCGACGACCAGGCCATCGGCGTGCTGCGGGCCGCCCGGGAGCTGCGGATCGACGTGCCGGGGGAGCTGGCGGTCGCCGGGTTCGACGACGTGAAGGAGGCGGCGCTGACGGACCCGCCGCTGACCACCGTCGCCTCGGACCGCCCGGCGATGGCGCGCGCCGCCGTGGACCTCGTCCTCGACGACGGGCTGCGGGTCTCGGGCTCGCGCCGGGAGCGGCTGAAGCAGTTCCCGTCGGCGCTGGTGGTCCGCCGCTCCTGCGGCTGCCTCTGACGGCTTCGTCCGGCCCCGCCCCGCCGCCTGCGGCAGGGCGGGGCCGTCCTTATATAGGGCATACAAGGTTCTGTCGGGCTTCTCAGCGGGCACTCAGAAAGCTCTCATGATCCGCGGACAGAGTCATAGACATGACCGAGAGCTTCCGCCGCGAGGGCGGGTACCCGCAGGAGTACAGCACGTCCCCGAGCGCGCCCTTCGACGGGTCCGACGGGTCCGGCGGGTCCTACCCGCCCCCGCCGGCGTACCCGCCCGGCGCCGACGGCCCGGCGCCCGGGTGGTTCGAGGCTCACCGACCCGCGGTGATCGGCGGCGAGACCGCTCCCCCGGCCGACCCTGCGGCCCCCGCGCCCGAGGGCGGCCCGGCGCACGCCGCCCGGGCCAAGCGCCCGGTGGCGCTGCTCGCCGCCGTCGCGATCGCGGCGGCGGTCATCGGCGGCGGCACCGCCACGCTGGTCCAGCAGCTGCTCGGCGACCGGGCGGGGGCCCCGGGCGGCTTCAACGGCACGGTCGTCTCGCAGTCCAACAGCGGTACGGTCGCCGGGGTCGCCGAGCAGGTCAGCCCTTCCGTCGCGCGGATCGACACCCGTACCGGGTCGGGCCAGGGCACCGGCTCCGGCTTCGTCCTCACCGCCGACGGCGAGATCGCCACCAACAACCACGTGGTCAGCGGTGCGTCCGAGGTCCAGGTCACGCTGCACGACGGCCGGAAGTTCCCCGCGAAGATCGTCGGCACCGACCCGGACAAGGACCTCGCGCTGATCAAGCTCCAGGGCGCGTCCGACCTCAAGCCCGTCCGGCTCGGCAACTCCGACGGCGTCCGGGTCGGCGAGCAGGTCGTCGCGATCGGCTCGCCGGACCGCCTCACCGGCACGGTCACCAGCGGCATCGTGTCGGCGCTGAACCGCGAGGTCAACGTGCCCAAGTCGGAGCAGCAGGCGCCGCAGCGGCAGCGCAGCGGCGAGGGCGGCTGGCCGTTCTCGTTCGACGGCCGCCAGTTCAACGGGAACACCGGCTCGAACACCACTTCGTACAAGGCCATCCAGACGGACGCCTCCCTCAACCCCGGCAACTCCGGCGGCGCCCTCGTCAACATGAACGGCGAGATCATCGGGATGCCGTCCGCGATCTACTCGCCCGCCACCGACACCTCTGCCGCCGGCAGCGTGGGCCTCGGCTTCGCCATCCCGGTGAACACGATCAAGGCCGATCTGGACGCCCTCCGCAAGGGCGGCAGCGGCGGAAGCGGCGGAAGTGATTCCGCCGACGGCTTCGGCACGGCCTTCTGACCGGCGGGTCGTGCGACGCTGGAAGGCACCGCCGGCCGCCCGCCGCCGGCCGCCGACCGCCGCACACCACCCCTGGGGGACCGTATGAAGCCCGCCGAAGGCGACCAGCAGCGCATCCTCGTCGTCGACGACGAGCCCGCCGTACGGGAGGCCCTGCGCCGCAGCCTCGCCTTCGAGGGGTACGCGGCGCAGACCGCCGTCGACGGGCTCGACGCCCTCGACAAGGCGGGCGCGTACGCCCCCGACCTGATCGTCCTCGACGTCCAGATGCCCCGCATGGACGGCCTGACCGCGGCCCGCCGACTGCGCGCCGGCGGGAGCACCACCCCGATCCTGATGCTCACCGCCCGCGACACCGTCGGCGACCGGGTCACCGGCCTCGACGCGGGCGCCGACGACTACCTGGTCAAGCCCTTCGAGCTGGACGAGCTCTTCGCCCGCGTCCGGGCCCTGCTGCGGCGCAGCGCGTACGCCGCCCCCGTGCCCGGACCGGCCCAGGAGCCCGGGAACCACCTCGCCTTCGGGGACCTGCGGATGGACCTCGCGACCCGCGAGGTGACCCGGGCCGCGCGCCCGGTGGAGCTGACCCGGACCGAGTTCACGCTGCTGGAGATGTTCCTGGCGCACCCGCGGCAGGTGCTCACGCGCGAGCAGATCCTCAAGACCGTGTGGGGCTTCGACTTCGAGCCCAGTTCCAACTCCCTGGACGTGTACGTGATGTACCTGCGCCGCAAGACCGAGGCCGCCGGCGAGCCCCGCCTCGTCCACACCGTACGCGGCGTCGGCTACGTCCTGCGCACGTCCGGAGCCGGTGATTCCGGAGGTTCGGAATGAGCCCGGCGGCCCGCTTCCGCGGACTGCCGCTGCGCTCCCGGCTCGCCCTGCTGGTGACGGTGGCGGTGGCGGTGGCCGTCGCGGCCGTGGCCGCGGTGTCGTGGGTGATGGTGCGCACGCAGCTGAGCGAGCAGCTGGACCGCGCGCTGGTCGCGACGAACCCGTCCGCGGAGGTCGTGCAGACCCTGCGCAACGGGATCTGCGTCAGCGCACCCGCCCGGCCGGCCCCCGAGATCGCCGGGAACCTCAACGCGACCGTGCAGATCGTCCTGCCGAACGGCGCGCACTGCTGGGTGGGCGGCCGGACCGACCTGCCGGTGGTGCCGGCCGACCGGGACGTCGCCACCGGGCAGCGGCCGAACGCGCTGCACGACGTGCGGACCGCCTCCGGGGCCCGGATGCGGGTCTACACCTTCCAGGCGCAGGCCCAGCCGGACTCGCAGGTCTTCGGGATCTCCGTGGCCAAGCCGCTGGCCGACATAGACAAACCGCTGTCCACGCTGACCTGGGTGCTGCTGCTGGTCTGCGGGGTCGGTGCGGTCGGTGCGGGCGCGGCCGGCCTGTGGGTGGCCCGGACCGGGCTGCGGCCGGTGGACGAACTGACCGGGGCGGTCGAGCACATCGCCCGTACCGAGGACCTGACCGTGCGGATCCCCGACGAGGGCGACGACGAGATCGCCCGCCTGTCGCGGTCGTTCAACTCCATGACGGCGGCCCTCGCCTCCTCCCGGGAGCGGCAGGCCCGGCTCATCGCCGACGCCGGCCACGAGCTGCGCACACCGCTGACCTCGCTGCGGACCAACATCGAGCTGCTGGCGCGCAGCGAGCAGACCGGCCGGGCCATCCCGGCCGAGGACCGGCGGGAACTGCTGGCCTCGGTCAAGGCGCAGATGACGGAGCTGGCCTCGCTGATCGGCGACCTCCAGGAGCTGTCGCGGCCGGACGCGGGACCGCCCGCCCGGCTGGAGGTCGTGGCCCTGCACGAGGTCGCCGACAGCGCCCTGTCGCGGGCCCGGCTGCGCGGCCCGGAGCTGGTCTTCGAGGCCGCGCTGGAGCCCTGGTACGTGCGGGGCGAGGCGTCGGCGCTGGAGCGGGCCGTGGTCAACGTGTTGGACAACGCGGTGAAGTTCAGCCCGCCGGGCGGGGTCGTCTCCGTCGCACTGCGGGCGGGCGGACTGACCGTACGGGACCGCGGGCCCGGTGTCCCGGCCGAGGACCTGCCGCACGTGTTCGAGCGGTTCTGGCGGTCCTCGTCGGCCCGGGCGCTGCCCGGCAGCGGGCTCGGCCTGTCCATCGTGGCCCGTACGGTGCAGCGCGCGGGCGGCACGGCCGAGCTGCGGGCCCCGCGCGACGGCGGCCCGGGCACGGAGGCGGTGCTGCGGATCCCCGGCGCGCCGACGCCACCCCCCGCGGCGGCGGCCGAGGCGGCCGAGGCAGCCGGGACGGCCGCGATGGCTGCGTCAGTTGTGTCGGATCAGTGAGGCGACCAGGCCGGAGCGGGTGTTCGGGAAGTCCATGGGGACGACGCCGAGCCCGGTCCGGCCGGCCAGCTCGGCGCCGTCGACGAAGGCGTGCACCTGCGGGTTGAGGCGGTCGGAGTTCCAGCGCGGCGGCAGGTAGGCCGAGGTGCTGGTGTGGTTCACGAAGAGCCTGCCGGGCTGCTGGACGGCCTTGCGGAAGTGGTTCTCAATCAGGCCGCGCTTGGCGAAGGGCTCCGCGTTCCAGTCGTCCTGGACGTCGAAGACGCTGCCCTCGCCGTACCGCAGGCCGGGCAGGCCGCCGTTGTCGGCGAGGAGCACGACCGCGCCGCGGGCCCGGCCGAGGGTGGGCAGGGTGTCGGCGATCCGGAACAACGGCCGCCAGCCGCGCCGGTCGAGGTAGTCGTCGAAGACGGCGCGGAAGACGGCGTCGCTCTCGGTGGAGTACTCCTGTCTCACCCGCATCAGGACCATCTCTCGGGGGTGGGCGGCGAGGAAGTCCCGGCAGGTGACGAGCACGTCACCGAACATCAGGCCCTGGTAGAAGGAGCCGTGGTGGATGGCGAACGAGCCGCCCGTCACCCGGCAGCGCACGTCGAGGTAGCGGATGCCGGAGTCGAGCTGTTCGGCGATCGAGGTGTTCTGGCAGGCGACGTAGAGCCCGCCCTGGCGGGCGCCGGAGTCGTGGGTGCCCGGGACGGTCATCCGCTGCAGGGCGGTGGAGTCGGCGAGTCCGGCCATCCAGTCCTGGGTGCCGAGCGCGCGTGCGGAGGCGGGTACGCCGCCCGCGCGTGCGGAGGCGGGTGCCCCACCCAGCGCGAGGGCCGCGCCCGCGCCCACCGCCACCGCCCCGACCAGAAACGTCCGACGATCCGCAGCCATCCCAGCCCCCTTGCCGGTCCCGTTGGTGGGACCGGATTATGGCGTGCGGGACCGGGGGTTACTACCCATCGGTAGCCGCCGGTTCGCCGAGCAGCTCCACCATGGCGCGCAGCCCCCGGGCGAGCCCCTGCCCGGTCGGCGCCCCCTCCGGGTCGGTGAGGGCCTGCACCATCACCCCGCTGAGCAGCGCGATGTGCAGCGCGCCCAGGCTGGCCACGTCCTCCTCGGAGACCTCCTCCACCGCCACCCCGCGCAGCACCGCGGCCACCATCCGCCGGTTCTTGCGCTGGCCCTCGGCGAGTACGGCGAGCAGCTCGGGCGAGGACTGCGCGTGGACGAAGGCCTCCACCGAGGCGAGCCACAGCCAGCGCATCTCGCCGAAGTCCCGGATCTTGCGGTCCCAGGTGTCGGCGTACCGCTCCTCGGCGGTGTCGCCCTGCCCGGTGAGCCGGCCGGAGCCGGCGGACCATTCGTCCATGGCGGCGAACAGCGCCTGGTTGAGCAGCGCCTCGCGGGAGCCGAAGTGGTAGCCGATCGCGGCCATGCTCACGTTCGACACCGCGGCGATGTCCCGCACCGTGGTGCGCAGATAGCCCTTCTCCTCCAGGCAGCGGCGCGCTCCGGCCAGCAGGTCCTCGCGATTTCCCATGGCGGGATCGTATCCGCGCCCCGTTTTGCGCAAGCGCGCAAAACACCCGTATTGCGCAAGCGCCCAAACGATGGCAGGCTCATGCCCGTCACCGCAGTACGAGCAGCACACGCACACGCCGCACCCGAACGTGCGGCACCCAGTACCTGCACGACGACACGGGGAGAACCGAAAGCATGCGCAACACGCTGACCATCGACGGCCGCGCTCTGTCGTACCTGGACTCCGCAGGCGCCGGGCGCCCTCTGCTCGCGCTCCACGGCGGCCTCTCCGAAGGCGCCGCCTTCAACGGCCTGGCCGCCGCACTCGCCGGCCGGTGGCGGGTCATCGCCCCCGACCAGCGGGGCCACGGCGACTCCGACCGCGCCCCGCACTACCGCACGGAAGGGTTCGTCGCCGACGCCGTCGCCCTCCTCGACCACCTCGGCCTCGACGCCCCGCTGCCCGTCCTCGGCTACTCGCTGGGCGGGATCAACGCCGCCCACCTCGCCGCAGCCCACCCCGGCCGGATCTCCGCGCTGATCAACGCCGAGTCCACCATCGAGGTCCCGCTCGCAGGAGCCCCCGAAGCCGGGCGGGCCCCCGCCGGGTTCGAGTTCCTGCACACCATGCGCTACACCGCCGCCACCCGCGAGGAACTCCTCGAAGCCGCCGGCCCGATCGGCTCGCAGTTCGTCGCCCCGGCCCTACGCCCGCTGCCCGACGGGACCGGCTGGCGGCTGCCCTTCCACCCGCAGGACGTGCTCGACGCCATCGCCGGGGTCCGCGGAGACCACTGGGACGCCTGGCTCGGCAGCCACTGCCCCGCCCTGCTGATCCACGCCACCCACAGCGCGAGCCTCCCCCAGGCCACGGCCGACGCCATGGTCGCGCGCCGCCCGGACACCGCGTACGAGGCCGTCGAAGGGGACCACTTCATCCCCTTCACCCGGCCGGACGCCTTCCACGCCGCCGTGGAGAAGTTCCTCTCCGGCCTGTGAGCCCGCCACCCGCGCCATGAGGGTGCGCGGGTACGACGGAGGGGGCGGCGGGCGCTCTCGCCCACCGCCCCCTCCGGGGAGTCATGTCCGGCCCGGCGGCCCGCCACGGGGGCCGCCGCCCACTGCCCTACTGCCGGATGTCCGCTGCCTGTTGCCCGCTGCTACTTGACGACCGTGATGCGGTCCGCCGCCGGCGGGGCGATCGGGGCCGCCGCGCTCGACTTCGCCAGCAGGACGTTGAAGGCCTCCAGGTCGGGCACGCCGACCAGCTTGTTCTTGTGCTCCTTCAGGACGGTGAAGCCGTCACCGCCGCCCGCGAGGAACTCGTTCATCACGACCCGGTAGGTCTTGGCGGGGTCGATCGCCGCGCCGTTCAGCTTCACCGAGTCCACGACGATGCGGTCCGCGCCCGACCTGGTCATGTCCAGGGTGTAGGTGAAGCCCTTCGAAACCTGCAGGATCTTCGGGTTCGCACCGTTGACCGGGCCGCTGACCTGCTGCTGCAGGGCCGTGATCAGCTGCGCGCCGGTCAGGTCCACGACGTTCAGCAGGTTGTTGAACGGCTGGACCGTGTACGACTCGCCGTACGTCACGACGCCGTCGCCCTCGTCACCGGCCGCCTTGTACGCCAGGTCGGCGCGGATGCCGCCCGGGTTCATGATGGCCAGCTGCGCGCCGCCCTTGGCCGCCGGGGCCGTGGCCTCCAGCTGCGCGTCCGCGATCAGGTCGCCGAGCGGCTTCTCCGGGGCCTCCGAGCCGCGGCCCGCGATGTCCCCCGAGATGTAGCCCATCGGACGGTTCGCGACCGGCGCGGCCAGCGCCTTCCAGCGGTCGATCAGCGCGGTCATGTCCGGGGCCTTGGGCACCTCACGGCTGACGACCTTGTTGACCGGCTTCGGCGCGAGGGCGGCCGTGCGGACGATGTCCTTGGTCTGCCGGTCGTACGTCAGCGTGGTGTCCGTGAACAGCCGGCCGTACGAGGCGGCCGAGGTGACCATGCGCGGGTTGCCCGCCGGGTCCGGGATGTTGCAGGCGTAGGCCTGGTGGGTGTGACCGGTGACCAGCGCGTCGACCTTCGGGTCCACGTTCTTCGCGATGTCCACGATCGCACCGGAGATGCCGGCACCGGCACCCGGGACGTTGCAGTCGTAGTTGTACGCGCCGTTCGCCGGCAGGCCGCCCTCGTGGATCAGGGCCACGATCGAGTTCACGCCCTGCTTGCTCAGCTCGGCGGCGTACTTGTTGATCGTCTCGACCTCGTCGCCGAACTTCAGGCCCTTGACGCCGTCGGCCGTCACGACGTCCGGGGTGCCCTCCAGGGTGACGCCGATGAAGCCGATCTTGACGTCCCCCTTCTTCCAGATCCAGGTGGGCGACATCAGCGGACGCTTGGTCTTCTCGTCCACGACGTTCGCGGCGAGGTACTTGAACTCGGAGCCGGTGAACTCCTTGCCCATCTCGAAGCAGCCCTCGACCGGGTGGCAGCCGCCGTACGCCATGCGGCGCAGCTCGGTCTTGCCCTCGTCGAACTCGTGGTTGCCGACGCTGGAGACGTCCAGCTTCAGGTTGTTCAGCGCCTCGACGGTCGGCTCGTCGTGGAAGAGACCGGACAGCATCGGGCTGCCGCCGATCATGTCGCCCGCCGCAGCGGTGATGGAGTACTCGTGACCCTTGCGGGCCTCGCGCAGGCCGGTGGCCAGGTACTCGACACCACCGGCCGGTATGGCCTTGGTGGAGCCGTCCGCCTGACGCTCGGTCACGGTGCCGGAGGAGCCCTGCGGGGGCTCCAGCGTGCCGTGGAAGTCGTTGAACGACAGCAGCTGCACGTCGACGGTGCGGCTCTTGCCCGCACCGCCGCCACTCGTGGCACCGGCCGGCAGTGCGGCGGCGACCATCGCACCGGAAGCAACCGTCGCGGCTGCTGCGACGAGGGCCAACCGGCGGGTTCTGCGGTGCCGTTGCGGCGTCGCTGACATTTTGTCCCCTTATGAAACAGCGGTAAAGCATGGAGGTCTGGCGCAGCCTACGGTCAACGCGCGTAGCACCAACAGGGGGGTGGGGTATCGAGCTGGTTAACACCCCGACACCACCGCCCGCGCCCCGGGCCGCCGTACGCTCGGAGCATGACTGACGACGCAGCAGCGGCCCTGGAGCCGGGACGCCAGATCCAGACCCTCGAAGAACTGACGGAGGAACAGGCCGATGCCGTCCTCGCCCTGATCGAGGACGCGGCCCGCACCGACGGCACCACCGCCGTCTCCGAGCAGGGCCGGCTCCAGCTGCGCGGCGGCCGCCGCGAGGGCATCCGGCACTTCCTGCTCACCGAGAAGGGACGGCTCGCCGGCTACGGCCAACTGGAGGACACCGACCCGGTGGAGGCACCCGCCGCCGAACTCGTCGTGCACCCCGCACTGCGCGGCCGCGGCCACGGCCGCGCCCTCGGCTCGGCCCTCCTCGCCGCCTCCGGCAAGCGGATCCGGGTCTGGGCGCACGGCGGCAAGTCCGCCGCCCGCCACCTCGCCCAGGTCCTCGGACTCACCCTGTTCCGCGAGCTGCGCCAGCTGCGCCGCCCGCTCGGCCCCGACTCGCCCGCACTGCCCGAGCCGGTACTGCCCGCCGGGATCACCGTGCGCACCTTCGTGCCCGGACAGGACGACGCGGCCTGGCTCGCCACCAACGCGGCCGCCTTCGCCCACCACCCCGAGCAGGGCTCGCTCACCCAGCGCGACCTCGACGACCGGATGGCGCAGCCCTGGTTCGACCCGAAGGGCTTCTTCCTCGCCGAACGGGAAGGGGAGCTCGTCGGCTTCCACTGGACGAAGGTCCACGCCGCCGAGCAGCTCGGCGAGGTCTACGTGCTCGGCGTCCTGCCCGGCGCCCAGGGCGGCGGCCTCGGCAAGGCCCTCACCGCGGTCGGCCTCCAACACCTGGCCGCCGCCGGCCTGCCCACCGCGATGCTCTACGTCGACGCCGACAACACGGCGGCCCTCGCCGTCTACGAGGGCCTCGGCTTCAGCACGCACGAGGTCGACCTGATGTATCGAACGGAGAGCTGAGCGTCACCACCCGTACGGGCCCACCGGGCGCACCGGGGCCCGTACGGGTGCATTCCGGAGCGAAGCTGACGTACTCGTGCGCGATCCGGAGCCTGGAAGCCATACGCCATTCACCAGCCCTTAAGACGCGCTTGCGACTCTCCGGACATGCGACCCCGACTCCGGCTGACCGCGGCCCCGTCCGACGCGCCCGTCCTGCCGCGTGCGCGGAACAATGGAGTCATGAGCCACCAGCCCAGCGCAGGGCCCACCGAGGTCCCCGCCCAGCACCCGTCGTCCACGTCCGCCGCGGCCCTTGCCGGCTCGTCCGCCGCGCCGGCCCGGCTCGGCTCCATCGACGCGCACCGGCCGCACGCCAACGGCCTCGAAGCCGACCTCGCGCCCGAGATCGACACCGACATGGACTCCTACGACGACACGGACGGCGCGGAGCTCCCGCCCGAGCGTTTCCTGGACCGCGAGCGCAGCTGGCTGGCCTTCAACGAGCGGGTCCTGGAGCTCGCCGAGGACCCCACCACCCCGCTCCTCGAACGCGCCAACTTCCTGGCGATCTTCGCGAGCAACCTCGACGAGTTCTTCATGGTCCGCGTCGCCGGCCTCAAGCGCCGCATCGCGACCGGGGTCGCCACCCGTTCGGCCTCCGGCCTCCAGCCCCGCGAGGTCCTCGACCTCATCTGGACCCGCTCGCGCGAGCTCATGGCCCGGCACGCCGCCTGCTACCAGCACGACATCGCCCCCGCGCTCGCCGAGGAGGGCATCCACCTCATCCGCTGGCCCGACCTCACCGAGAAGGAGCAGGCCCGCCTCTTCACCCTGTTCCGCAACCAGATCTTCCCGGTGCTGACGCCGCTGGCCGTGGACCCCGCGCACCCGTTCCCGTACATCTCCGGCCTGTCCCTGAACCTGGCCGTCGTCGTGCGCAACCCCGTCAGCGGGCACCGCCACTTCGCCCGCGTCAAGGTGCCGCCGCTGCTGTCGCGCTTCCTGGAGGCCTCCCCGCAGCGCTACGTCCCCCTGGAGGACGTGATCGCCGCGCACCTGGAGGAGCTCTTCCCCGGCATGGAGGTCCTCGCGCACCACATGTTCCGGGTGACGCGCAACGAGGACCTGGAGGTCGAGGAGGACGACGCCGAGAACCTCCTGCAGGCCCTGGAGAAGGAGCTCATGCGGCGCCGCTTCGGCCCGCCGGTCCGCCTGGAGGTGGAGGAGTCCATCGACCCCGGCGTCCTCGACCTGCTGGTCCAGGAACTGAAGATCTCCGCCGCCGAGGTCTACCCGCTGCCCGGCCCGCTCGACCTGACCGGCCTCTTCGGCATCGCCTCCCTGGACCGGCCCGAGCTGAAGTACCCCAAGTTCGTCGCCGGCACCCACCGCGACCTCGCCGAGGTCGAATCGGCCTCCGCGCCCGACATCTTCGCCGCGCTGCGCGAACGCGACGTCCTGCTGCACCACCCGTACGACTCCTTCTCCACCTCCGTACAGGCCTTCCTGGAGCAGGCGGCCGCCGACCCGCACGTCCTCGCGATCAAGCAGACGCTGTACCGCACCTCCGGTGACTCCCCCATCGTCGACGCCCTCATCGACGCCGCCGAATCCGGCAAGCAGGTCCTCGTCCTCGTCGAGATCAAGGCCCGCTTCGACGAGCAGGCCAACATCAAGTGGGCCCACAAGCTGGAGGAGGCCGGCTGCCACGTCGTCTACGGCCTCGTGGGCCTCAAGACGCACTGCAAGCTCTCCCTCGTCGTCCGCCAGGAGGGCGACACGCTGCGCCGCTACTCCCACGTCGGCACCGGCAACTACCACCCCAAGACCGCCCGCCTGTACGAGGACCTCGGCCTGCTCACCGCCGACCCGCAGGTCGGCGCGGACCTCTCCGACCTCTTCAACCGGCTGTCCGGCTACTCGCGCCGCGAGACCTACCGCCGCCTCCTCGTCGCGCCCCGCTCGCTGCGCGACGGCCTCGTCGCCCGCATCGACAAGGAGACCGCCCACCACCGGGCCGGCCGCCCCGCGTACGTGCGGCTGAAGATGAACTCCCTCGTCGACGAGGCCCTCATCGACGCCCTCTACCGGGCCTCCCGGGCCGGGGTCCCCGTCGACATCTGGGTCCGCGGCATCTGCGCCGTGCGCCCCGGGGTCCCCGGGCTCTCGGAGAACATCCGGGTCCGTTCCGTCCTCGGCCGCTTCCTGGAGCACTCCCGGGTCTTCGCCTTCGGCAACGGCGGCGAACCCGAGGTGTGGATCGGCAGCGCCGACATGATGCACCGCAACCTCGACCGCCGCATCGAGGCTCTGGTCCGGGTCACCGACCCGGCACACCGCGCGGCGCTGGACCGACTGCTGGAGACCGGCATGTCCGACTCCACCTCCTCCTGGCACCTGGGCCCGGACGGCGAATGGACCCGGCACAGCACCGACCACGAAGGCCAGCCGCTGCGGCACGTTCAGGAGATGCTCATAGACGCCCGGAGGCGCCGGCGTGGCTCTGCCAAACCATGACCTGACAGCGACCGCGAGCGGCGGGGGATCCGCGGGGGACGTGCTCGGCGCGTACCTGCGGGCCCAGGCCACCGCATTCCTGCGCGGCCTGAGGCTGCACGAGGAATGCGGGGCCGACGCCGCGGACGGCGCCGACGCGGCGCGCAGCCTGCGGGGGGCTGCGCGCCGGATCAGCGGATCCCTGGCGACCTTCCGCACGGTCACCGACTCGTCCTGGGCCGACGGGCTGCGCGGCGAACTGGCCTGGCTGGCCACGACGCTGGCCGACGAGCACGCGTACGCCGCCCGGCTGACCCGGCTGCTGGACGCGCTGCACCGGCTGTCCGGCTCGCCGGAGGTCCCCGCCCCGCCCGGCACCCCGGGCGCGCTGACCGTGGGCTCGGCGCGGGCTGCCGCCCTGCTGGAGCGGCAGCTCACCCTGGCCCGGACCCGGGCCCACTCCGCGACGCTGCACGCGCTCGGCTCGTCCCGGTTCCACGCGGTGGCCGACGCGGTGGCCGTCCTGGCCTCCGAGGTGCCGCTGGACGTGATCGCCGCCCGGGGGCGGGTCGAGGACGTCCTGGTCCCGCTGGCGGAGGTGGCGCGGACCCGGCTCGCCGCGGCCGTCGACGTACTGCCGTCCACCGCGGAGGTCCACCCGTACCTGCCCGACCACGACGGCGTCTGGCACGAGGTGGGCCGCCTCCTGCGGATCCACCGCTACGCCCGGGAGGTCCTCGGCGAGGACGTGGCCCGGCTGGCCCTGGCCGGCGAGGCCCTGGACCGGCACCTCGACGCCGCCGAGGCGGCCGCCGCGTCGGCCGCCGCCGCCCGCACCCCGCGCATCGCCCCGGCCACCGCGTACGCCCTCGGGGTGCTCCACGCCGCCCAGCGGCACGAGGTCGGGTCGGCCCGCCTCGCCTTCCACACCGTCTGGCACCCGGTCGCCACGGCCGCGGCCTCCTGACGCCGGGCCTCCTGGTCCCCTGCGACCGGGCGACCTGGCCCGCCCGCAGTCCGACGGCGCCCACTCCTGCCGGGCCCGGGCGCCGTCGGCACGACCGTCGGGTGCTCCGCCGGCATACGCGGGCGGCGGGCGCCTTCCCGGCCGCGCCGACATGCCGTTCACGGCGGTCCCGGCCGCGCCCGCCGCCGCGTACGGCTGCACGTCGTACGCCGGCCGCATCACGTCGTACGCCGGCCGCATCCGACCGGAGAGGGCTCGGCGCCGTGCACCGGCACCGTCGAGTTCCGGCCATCCGTGCCCGCCCGTTCGGGTCCCCGGCCCCGGACGGCTTGCACAGACGCCCCCGCGGCACCGCTCGCGCCCCGGAAACCGGCCCGCCCCTGGGCAGCCCGCGTGTGCAGCCCGCGCTGCCCGGAGTCCGGTGGACGTTCGGCCGCCCGGGCGAATATCGTCGAATCCGGTGTCACACCCGAATTCGAACGACCGTCGGCCCGCCCCGCGCATCAGGCTGCGCAGCCCCTGAGCCCGCTGCCGGCACGGCCGGCAGCACAGACTTCCGTCGTCGGCCGCGCCCGCGGCCGGCCCCGGCGAGACCGCATTCCGGTTCACCGGTTTCCCGCGGTTCCCGCAGTCCGGCGCCCCTCGACCCATGCCCCTCGCGATGGACGACTCCGCAGCGCACACCGCCGCCGAAGCCCCTCCCCCGCAGTCCGGCGGACGGGCCGAACCCCCCTCGCCCCGGCCGGGCACCCGCGTCCGGATGCCACCCGGGCCAGGCCGGGCCGCCCGTCGCAGGCCGCACCCGGCCGTCTGTCGAGGTTCACCCGTCGTTCACCTTCCCCCGTCGATCGCTTCACCTGTTCTGCCTAATTTCAATGGCGTACAGAGCGCGCCGCTGGCCGGATCTTGCGGTCGCGTCCCACCTGACGATGTCCTCTTCGCACGCCGCCCCGATCACCGAAAGCGGCCGGCGGCTTCTGGAAGGAACACCCCAAAAAGTGAAGCTTCAGCGCAAGAACATGCTTCGTGCCTCCGCCCTCGGCGCGCTTGTCGTGTCCGGCGCCCTGGTCCTCACGGCGTGCGGCTCGGACGACAACACCAACACCGGCGGCAACGCGAGCGGCAAGCCGTCCGTCGCGGCCGGCGACATCAAGTGCGGCGACGCGAAGGGCAAGCTGCTCGCGTCGGGCTCCTCCGCGCAGAAGAACGCCGTGGACCTCTGGGTCAAGAGCTACATGGCCGCCTGCCAGGGCGTCGAGGTGAACTACAAGTCCTCCTCCTCCGGTGAGGGCATCGTCGCCTTCAACCAGGGCACCGTCGGCTTCGCCGGCTCGGACTCCGCGCTGAAGCCCGAGCAGGCCGAGGAGTCGAAGAAGGTCTGCACCGGCGGCCAGGGCATCAACCTGCCGATGGTCGGCGGCCCGATCGCCATCGGCTTCAACGTCGCCGGCGTCGACAAGCTCACGCTCGACGCCCCCACCCTCGCGAACATCTTCAACGACAAGATCAAGAAGTGGGACGACGAGGCGATCAAGAAGCTGAACCCGGGCGTCAACCTGCCGTCCACGGCGATTCAGGCCTTCCACCGCTCCGAGGACTCCGGCACCACCGAGAACCTCGGTAAGTACCTGAAGGCCGCCGCCCCCGACGCCTGGACCTACGAGGCCTCCAAGAAGTGGCCGGCCCCCGGCGGTCAGGGTGCGTCCAACTCCTCCGGTGTCGCCTCCCAGGTGAAGACCGTCGACGGCGCGATCGGATACTTCGAGCTGTCCTACGCCAGCTCCCAGAACATCAAGACCGTCGACATCAACACCGGCGCCTCCGCCCCGGTCAAGGCCTCCGCCGACAGCGCCTCCAAGGCCATCGCCGCCGCCAAGGTCGCCGGCACCGGCTCCGACCTGGCCCTGAAGCTCGACTACGCGACCAAGGCCGAGGGCGCCTACCCGATCGTCCTGGTCACCTACGAAGTCGTCTGCGACAAGGGCAACAAGGCCGAGACCCTGCCGACCGTGAAGTCCTTCCTCGGCTACGCCGCCTCGGACGCCGGCCAGAAGCTCCTCTCCGAGAACGGCTACGCCCCGATCCCGGCCGAGATCAACACCAAGGTCCGCGAGGTCGTCAACTCGCTGTCCTGAACCCCTGAGCCCCTGGTCGGCCGGCTTCCGTCCGGACCGGCCGCCCAGGGGCCCCTCCCCCGTCACGCGGGGGATCCGGTGCACCGCCGCCAGGGGGCCTGCCCCCGTCCAGACCGGAAAGACCATGGCTTCCACCACACCCACCCAGATAGACACGCCTCCGCCTGTCTCCGCGAGCGGAAAGCCCACCGGCCGCGCCGGTGACTCGATCTTCGCCGCCCTCTCCAAGGGCTCCGGGATCCTGCTCCTGGTGATCATGGCGTCGATCGCCGCCTTCCTCACCTACCGCGCCTCGATCGCGCTGTCGAAGAACGAGGGCAACTTCCTCACCACCTTCGACTGGAACGCGTCGGCGAACCCTCCTGTCTTCGGCATCGCCGTCCTGCTCTTCGGCACCGTCGTCAGCTCGATCATCGCGATGGCCATCGCGGTTCCGATCGCCGTCGGCATCGCCCTCTTCATCTCGCACTACGCGCCGCGAAAGCTGGCCGGCCCCCTCGCCTACGTGATCGACCTGCTCGCCGCCGTGCCGTCGATCATCTACGGCATCTGGGGCGCCCTGTTCCTCGTCCCCTACCTGGGCGGCCTGAACCTCTGGCTGGACGAGTACATGGGCTGGACCTACGTCTTCGACAAGACCCAGGTCGGCGTCGCCCGCTCCCTCTTCACCGTCGGCATCCTGCTCGCGATCATGATCCTGCCGATCGTGACCAGCGTCAGCCGCGAGGTCTTCCGCCAGGTCCCGCGCATGAACGAGGAGGCCGCCCTGGCCCTCGGCGCGACCCGCTGGGAGGTCATCCGCATGTCGGTCCTGCCCTTCGGCCGCTCCGGCGTCATCTCCGCCTCCATGCTCGGCCTCGGCCGCGCGCTCGGCGAGACGATGGCCGTCGCCACCGTCCTCTCCCCGAGCTTCCTGATCTCCGGACACATCCTGAACCCGGGTGGCGGCACGTTCGCCCAGAACATCGCCGCGAAGTTCGACGAGGCCAACGAGTTCGGCCGCGACGCGCTGATCGCCTCCGGTCTCGTCCTCTTCCTGCTCACCCTGCTGGTCAACGGCGCCGCACGCATGATCATCGCGCGCCGCAAGGAGTACTCGGGGGCGAACGCCTGATGAGCCACGCAATCCAGGACCAGCGGCCCGTCCGGGCCGGCAAGCCCTCCGGCACCAGCAGCCTCACCCGGGGTGGCCTCCCCCGCTGGGCCCCCGTCGCCATCGGCGCCGCCGCGATCGCCCTCGGCTGCGGCATCGGCGTCGTCTTCGGGCTCAGCAGCAAGATCCAGTGGGGCCTGCTCGCCGCCCTCTCGTACGTCGTGATCACCTACGCCACCAGCGCGATCGTCGAGAACCGTCGCCAGGCCACGGACCGCGTGGCGACGTCCGCCGTCTGGGTCTGCTTCCTGCTCGCGGTCATCCCGCTGCTGTCGCTGATCTGGACCACGATCAGCCGCGGCATCAAAGCCCTCGACGGCGACTTCCTCAGCCACTCGATGAACGGCGTGACCAGCTTCGAGGCCGGCGGCGGCGTCTACCACGCCCTGCTCGGCACGATCGAGCAGATCGCCCTGGCCACCCTGATCGCCGCGCCGATCGGCCTGCTGACCGCCGTCTACCTGGTCGAGTACGGCAAGGGCCGGCTCGCCAAGGCCGTCACGTTCTTCGTCGACGTCATGACCGGCATCCCGTCCATCGTCGCGGGCCTGTTCATCCTGACGACCTGGAACCTGATGCTCGGCTTCGGCCCCTCCGGCTTCGCCGGCGCCATGGCCCTGTCGATCCTGATGATGCCCGTCGTGGTCCGCTCCACCGAGGAGATGCTCAAGCTCGTCCCGAACGAGCTGCGCGAGGCCGCCCTCGCCCTCGGTGTGCCGAAGTGGCGCGTGATCCTCAAGGTGGTCCTCCCCACCGCCATCGGCGGCATCGCCACCGGCCTGATGCTGGCCGTCGCCCGCATCGCCGGCGAGACCGCCCCGATCATGCTGCTGGTCTTCGGCTCCCAGCTGATCAACGGCAACCCCTTCGAAGGCGCCCAGTCCTCGCTCCCCCTCTACATCTGGGAGCAGTACAAGGTCGGCAGTGACGCCTCCTACGACCGGGCATGGGCCGCAGCGCTCGTCCTGATCGCCTTCGTCATGATCCTCAATCTGGTGGCCCGCGGCATCGCCCGCTGGAAGGCCCCGAAGACCGGTCGCTGACGCGACTGCATGAAAGCGAAGTGACCCTCATGGCCAAGCGAATCGACGTCAGCGGTCTGTCCGCCTTCTACGGCGCCCACAAGGCCATCGACGACATCTCGATGACCGTCGAGCCCCGCTCCGTGACCGCCTTCATCGGCCCGTCCGGCTGCGGCAAGTCCACCTTCCTGCGCACCCTCAACCGCATGCACGAGGTCACCCCCGGCGGCCGCGTCGAGGGCAAGGTGCTCCTGGACGACGAGAACCTGTACGGCCCCGGCGTGGACCCGGTCGCGGTCCGCCGCACGGTCGGCATGGTCTTCCAGCGCCCGAACCCCTTCCCCACCATGTCGATCTTCGACAACGTGGCGGCGGGCCTGCGCCTGAACGGCAAGCACAAGAAGTCGGACCTCGGGAACATCGTCGAGCGCTCCCTCAAGGGCGCCAACCTGTGGAACGAGGTCAAGGACCGCCTGAACAAGCCGGGCTCCGGCCTCTCCGGCGGCCAGCAGCAGCGCCTGTGCATCGCCCGCGCCATCGCGGTCGAGCCCGAGGTCCTGCTGATGGACGAGCCCTGCTCGGCCCTCGACCCGATCTCCACCCTCGCGATCGAGGACCTGATCGGCGAGCTGAAGGAGCGCTTCACGATCGTCATCGTGACGCACAACATGCAGCAGGCCGCCCGTGTCTCGGACCGCACCGCGTTCTTCAACCTCGCGGCGGTCGGCCAGCCCGGCAAGCTCATCGAGATCGACGACACGGACCGCATCTTCTCCAACCCGTCCGTCCAGGCGACCGAGGACTACATCTCGGGCCGCTTCGGCTGATCCACAGACCGCGGCTCTGCCGCACAGACGTCCTGCGGTGCTGCATGGCGGTGCCACCGCAAGGCGAAGGGCCGGCTCCCCCTGGGTGGGGGGAGCCGGCCCGATCTCTTTCCCGCCGCGGCCGCGGGCCGGGGCCCGAAGGCCCCCGCACGGCTAACTGACGGCCAGGTTCACGACCCAGAAGCACGCCGCGGCAACGCCCGCCGCGGCCGGCATGGTGATGAACCAACCCATGATGATGTTCTTGGCGACGCCCCAGCGGACCGCGTTGACCCGCTTGGTCGCACCCACACCCATGATCGCCGAGGTGATCACGTGGGTGGTGGAGATCGGCGCGTGGTACAGGTACGACGCCGTGTACATGATCGAAGCGCCCGTGGTCTCCGCGGCGAAGCCCTGCGGCGGGTCCAGCTCGATGATCTTGCGGCCGAGGGTGCGCATGATGCGCCAGCCGCCCGCGTACGTACCGAGCGACAGCATCACCGCGCAGGCCACCTTCACCCACACCGGGATCGGGTCGCCGGGCTTCTCGATGTCGGCGATGACCAGCGCCATCACCACGACACCCATGGTCTTCTGGGCGTCCTGCAGACCGTGGCCGAGGGCCATGCCGGCCGCCGAGACGGTCTGCGCGACGCGGAAGCCGCGCTTGGCCTTGTGCGGGTTGGACCGGCGGAACAGCCACATGATCACGACCATGACCAGGTAGCCGACGATCAGGCCGACGATCGGGGACAGGAACATCGGGATGACGACCTTGTCCACGACGCCCGACCAGATGACCCCGATCCCGCCGGCCAGCGCCGCGCCCACCATGCCGCCGAACAGGGCGTGCGAGGAGGAGGACGGCAGGCCGAAGTACCAGGTGATCAGGTTCCAGACGATGGCCCCGACCAGCGCGGAGAACAGGATCCACATCCCGGTCTTGCCCGTGGGGGTCTCGATGAGCCCCTCGCTGACGGTCTTCGCCACGCCGCTGCCGAGGAAGGCACCGGCGAGGTTCATCACCGCGGCCATCGCGAGGGCGGCGCGCGGGGTCAGGGCCCGGGTCGAGACGGAGGTCGCGATCGCGTTCGCCGAGTCGTGGAAACCGTTGGTGTACGTGAAACCGAGCGCGACACCGATGGTCACGATCAGAGCGAAGGTGTCCACGGGGTTCAGGACTCCTTGACGGCGATGGTCTCCACCGTGTTCGCCACGTGCTCGAACGCGTCGGCGGCCTCTTCGAGGACGTCGACGATCTGCTTGAGCTTCAGCACCTCGATGGCGTCGTAGTTGCCGTTGAAGAGCTGGGCGAGCAGCTTGCGGTGGATCTGGTCGGCCTGGTTCTCGAGGCGGTTGACCTCGATCCAGTACTCGGTCAGGTTGTCCATCGTGCGCAGGTGCGGCATGGCCTCGGCCGTCAGGTCGGCCGCCCGCGCCAGGACCTCGATCTGCTGCTCGACGCCCTTGGGGAGCTCTTCGATGTTGTAGAGGACCACCAGGTCGACGGCCTCCTCCATGAAGTCCATGATGTCGTCGAGCGACGAGGCGAGGGCGTAGATGTCCTCGCGGTCGAACGGCGTGATGAAGGAGGAGTTCAGCTGGTGGAAGATCGCGTGGGTGGCGTCGTCCCCCGCGTGCTCGGCCGCACGCATCCGCTCCGCGATCTCGGCCCGGGCGGAGGGATCCGCTCCGAGCAGTTCCATCAGGAGCTTCGAGCCCGTGACGATGTTGTCCGCGGATGCGGCGAACATGTCGTAGAAGCTCGTCTCCCTGGGGGTCAGACGAAATCGCACGTGGGGTCCTCGGGGTGCATCGGATTCGGTCAGGCTGATGCTAGGCGTATACCCCGGCCACGGCTAACCGGCCATTCCACGGTGTCCTCCATCAGGCAGAGTGGGCACCGCGGACCGCTGCCCGGGCGGGCGCGGCCCGCTACCCTATACCCATTGGGGGTATATCCCCCTCGTTCCGGACCACGGGAGGACCCCATGACGGCCATCGAGGCGGAAGGCTCCGGAGCCGGCGTCGCCACCGGTACGGCCCCTGGCGCTGCGGTGCACGGGTATCACCACCGGAAGGACGAGCACCTCAAGCGGCTGCGCCGGATCGAGGGGCAGATCCGGGGCCTGCAGCGGCTCGTCGACGAGGACGTGTACTGCATCGACATACTCACCCAGGTCTCGGCGAGCACGAAGGCCCTGCAGTCCTTCGCGCTCCAGCTGCTGGAGGAGCACCTGCGGCACTGCGTGGCCGACGCGGCCCTCAAGGGCGGGGCGGAGATCGACGCCAAGGTCGAGGAGGCGACGAAGGCGATCGCGCGGCTCCTGCGGACCTGACCGGGCGGGGCGCACCCGCGGGCGTACCCCGGCGCAGGCGTACGGGCACCCGCAGGCGTACGGCGTGGGAGGAGGGGCGGCGGCTACCGGGCGAAACCCATCAGGACCTCGTCGATCCGGTCCTGGCTGAGCCGCTCCTCGTCCGCCGCGGAGGCCGCGATGATCAGCTCGCCGCACAGTTCGATCTCGGCGAGCGCCACGTGGTCCTGCACCGTCGTACCGCCAGCCGGAGTCACGCGTGTCACCTCAATCTGCCGCCATCGGACGGGGGACGTGGATCTGCGGTCTCCCAGCGTAGGGAGGGCGGGGCGGTGTGCGCATGACACGGATGGACCATTTCCGGATACCCCGCCATGACCCGATCGCGCCGGCCCGGGACCGTCCGACCGGCTAGTCGGCGATCTTCCCGGCGTAAATGTCCCTGCTTGCGGGCAATACGACGGTCACCGGCGTCCCGAACGCGTAGAGCAGTGTGGTCGAGGAGACATCGATCACGCCATCGTTGACGTAGGTGAACCGGTGCCGGACCTTCCGCAGCCGCCCCTCCTCGTCGAGGTAGGCGTCGAACGGCACGGTGTCCTTGCTGAACCCTTTCGCCGCGGCCTCCAGGGCTCCCTTGACCGCCGGCGAGGCGCTTTGCGCGGCCCGCCCGATGTCGGTGGTCCCCTGGTAGTGCCGCACCTTCTCCCCGGCCAGCTCGGTCTCGCCCACGTACCGGACGTCCTGCGCGCCGCGCAGCAGCTCGGCCGCGGCCTGCGGGTCCGTCGCACCGCCGGTGACCAGGTTCCCGTCGGCGAGGGCGGTCGTGTCCACCCGGACCCACTTGTCGGCGGGCACGCCCGCACCCCGGTTCTTCATGTACAGGGCGCCGGGCACGAGCAGCTCGGTAATGGGCCGGTGCTCCTCCTTGCCGGCGGCATCGGCCGGGAGCATGACCAGGAGCTGACCCATCCGGTTCCTGAAGTCGACGCCGCCCTCGCCGCGGATGGTGACCCGGGTGCCGCCGGTGGCCATCTCCATCGCCGTACGGGCCCGCGCACTGCCCGCCCTGGCCAGCGCGTCCGCCGCCGCGCGGACCGTGGCCGCCGGGTCGCCGGAGGGCCGGTCGTCGCCCGCGGAGGCCGGGCCGCCGCAGCCGCTCACCGCGGCGAGGGTCGCGGCCATGCCGGCGGCGAGCACCGCCCCGCCCGCCCGCCCGCGCCGCCAACCGTGCTGATGCACCACCATCGCCTGCCAACCCCCAACGCATGACCGCTGTTCGACCGAGGCCCCCACCCGTTCCGGATAACGAGGTCCGCGGTTTCCCGTCACGGCCGCCCCAGGTCTGCGCCGGGTCTGCGCCCGGGCCTCCGCCGGGCTCGGGAAGGGCTCCGGTCCCCGGTACCGTTGTGGTGTGGACCTGCATTCCGAGGCGTCACCCCTCGCCCTGCCCGACGGCGTTGAGCTGCCCCGCCCTGCGGAGGTGCTCCCCGCCGGCCACTCCACCGACACCGTCGAGCGCGGCTCGTTCTGCCTGGCCGTGTGCAGCTGCGGCTGGAAGGGACCCGCCCGCCGCTCCCGGGACCTGGCCCGCAAGGACGCCGCCCGGCACTCCGCGGGGTAGTCCGGCGGGAGCGGGGCCGTCGGCCGGCGCCGAGCCGCGGGTCGCCCGTTCGGACGCTCCCGGCTGGCCGGCCCGCCCGCGTGCGGATCCGCTGGAGGCATGCCAGGACCCGCACCCCGCCTCGCAGCCCTCCTCTGGGCCCTGCTCCTCGCGCTCACCCCCGCCGCCGCGGCCTACGCCCGGCCGGCGGCCTCGGCCCGGCCGCTGGGCAACGACCGGCCGACGGGCACCGCGGACGGTCCCGCCGACGTGGCGCTGGCCGTCGGGCTGACCGGCGCCGCGGCCTTCGCCACCGGCCTCTGGTTGCGCTCCCGCCACCGCCGTGACGGGGCGTCCGACGCCGGCGGGCGGTCCGACGGGGTCGACCCGTGACGCCGCGACCCCGGCCGACGGCGGTGCTGTTGTGCTTCGGGGTGGCGGCCCTGTGCCTGTTGGCGGCGGTCCTGATCGCCGTACGGGACGCGTACGGGCAGTCCTAGGCCTCCGGGGAGCGGCGGTCCCGCGCGGGGCCCGCCCCTCCGCCCGCCCCTCCGCCCGCCCCTCCGCCTGCCCCTCCGCCTGCCCCTCCGCCGGTCCCTTCGCACGCTTCCGCCCGTACCGCCGCCCGTGCCGCCCGTGTCGTCAGGCGGCGAGGTCCTTGTCCCGCGTGCCGGCGTCCGCCGCCTCCGCGAGGTCCACCGGGCAGGGCCGGGCGCGGTGCCCGGCCCGCACCAGGCGGCCCAGCCGCGGGGAGCGGGCCACCGCGCGTACCACCGGGGTCAGCAGTGCCATCGCGAGCGGGGCGAGGAGGAGGACGACGGCGGTGCCGAGGGCGTAGCCGCCGATGACGTCGGTCGGGTAGTGGACGCCCATGTACACGCGGCAGAGCCCGTCGGCGAGGGCCAGGCCGATCCCGATGAGGCCGAACTTGCGGCGGGCGAGGAACAGGCCGATGCCCAGCGCCATGGTGAGGGTGGCGTGGTCGCTGACGAAGGAGTAGCCGTGCAGGCCCAGCCCGGGGTCGATCACCTGTAGGCCGCTGTGCTCGTCGAAGGGGCGGGGTCGGGCGACCAGCCGGCGCAGCGGGACGTTCGCCATCAGGGCGAGGGCGGCCGCGAGGGGAGCCCACACCAGCGCGGCGAACGATTCCGCGGCCGAGGTCTCGTCCTGCCGGCGCGCGCCGCGCCAGCACCACAGCACGAGGAGCACCAGGGCCAGGGGGATGCCGTAGTCGCCGACGAGGGCGACCGCCCGGTCGACGCCCGCCGGGGCATGCCGGGCCAGTGCATTGACGTCGTACAGCAGGCCGACGTCCACGTTCGACCCATCGGTTGCGAGTGCAGCCATGACGATGCGGCACCTTGCCCTTGCTCGGTTCCCTTCGGGCGCACCCGTGTGTGCGCCCCGCGAACCCCCCCTTGTGATCCTTCCCCGTGTCCATGGAACGCCCGTTCTGTCAGCGCGGTTCCACTCTCCACCGGATGATCACGTCAACGTTATCCAAGAGTGATTCGTCGCCGCAGCCCAGGGCCACGACCTGACCGGATGTCATCAGGGCGCCTTGGCCTCGACGGTGCGGTCCGGCAGGGCCTCGGCGCCGTCCTTGGTGACGCGGGTCGCACCGAAGTAGTCGGGCGTGTCGATCTTGTCGAAGCGGATCACCGCTCCGGTGTACGGGGCGTTGATCATGTAGCCGCCGCCCACGTACAGCCCGACGTGCCGGATCTCCCGCGAGTTCGTCAGATCGTCGGAGAAGAACACCAGATCGCCCGGGAGCAACTCGTTGCGCGCGGGATGCGATCCGGCGTTGTACTGGTCGTTCGCGACGCGCGGCAGCGTGATCCCCACCGACTCGTACGCCGCCTTGGTCAGCCCCGAGCAGTCGAACCGCCCGTCCTGGTCGGGAGTTCCGTTACCGCCCCACAGGTACGGCGTGCCCAACTGCTTCTGCGCGAAGTAGATGGCCCCGGCCGCCTGCTGGGAGGGCGCGACCCTGCCGACCGGCTTCTCGAAGCTCTTCGCGAGGGTGGTGATGGCCTTCACGTACCCCTGCGTCTCGCGGTACGGGGGCACGCCCTGGTGCTGGAGCACCGCGCCCGGACCCGCGTTGTAGGCCGCGAGCATGTTGGCTACGGGGTCGCCGGGGACGCCCTTCACGTCCTTGGCGAGCGTGCAGTCGTACGAAGCCGCCGACGGGATCGCGTCGTTGGGGTCCCAGATGTCCCGGTCGCCGTCACCGTCCCCGTCGATGCCGTGCGTCGCCCACGTGCCCGGGATGAACTGGGCGATGCCGCGGGCGTCGGCCGGGCTCACGATCGTGGGGTTCCAGCCGCTCTCCGAGTACAACTGCGCCGCCAGGACGGCCGGGGAAAGGGTGGGGCACAACACCCCCCACTTCTGCACCAGCGCCTGGTACTTCGCCGGCACCGCCCCCTTGGTCAGGCCCAGCGCACGGCCGCCGCCGCCCGCGATGCCCGCGGCCGCCGAGTACGTGCCGACCACGAGGAGGGCGAGGAAGCACAGGCACACCCCGAAGCCGATCCCGCCGATCACCCAGAATCTGCGCACCCGTCAACCCTCCCCCATCGAGCAGACATTCACAGGGATTCACCAGTACGTGTCGGAATCATCCCTTTTGCGGACTGGTTTCGAAGCCGTCGCACACCACGCTCTTGTGTTGGGTATCCGAGATCGCGTGCCGGAACACCACCGTCCACCCACCCGGATCCTGCGCCAGCGGCGGCGCCGGCACCCGCTTGCCGTCCCCCTCCATCGAGAAGTCGTCCGGGTAGAGGGCGTACTTCCACTGCGTCTCGTCCCCCTCGTACAGGTCGCGCGCCCTGGTCACAAAGCCGAGCTGACGATTGGGAGTCACCGCCGTGGACCGCCCGGCCGCATCGACCTCGAGCTGCGGCTTCACCACGAGGGACACGTAGTACGGCGGGGCGTCAGCGAGGGGGAACTTCAACCGGAAGCCGATCCGGACCTGCCCCGGCTTCAGTTCCTTCAGGTAGTCGCTCTCGGCGGTCGTCACCGAGGTCTGGAAGTTCCCCAGCCCGGGCTCCTCCCCGACCGGGTTGTGGCACTGCTTCAGGATCGGGTTGTAGTCGTCCAGGTTCGGGGCCGTCTGCTTGATGAACGTGGGCGGCCCGGCCGGCGACTGCGCCGCCGCCGACGGGCCTGCGGCCCCGCCGTCCCGGCCACCGCCCCCACCGCCACCGCCACCGAGCGGCGTCAGCTGCCACAGCGCCGCACCGCCCACCACGGCCAGCACGGCCCCCGCGGCCACCCAGCCGGCCACCCGCCGCCCGCCGCGGCCCGGGGACGGCGCGGGTGGGGCCGTCCCCGCGGGCGCGGTCGGCACGTACCCGTACGGCACCGCCCCGGGACCCTGCGTCCGCATCTCGTGCAGCGGCACCGCCTCGCCCAGCGCCCCCAGCCCCACGTACACCGGATCGTCGACCAGCGGGTCCCGCACCGCGCACCGCGCCACGACCTGCGACAGCTCCGGCCGGGCCGCCGGGTCCTTCGCCACGCAGGCCTCGATCAGGGCCGCCAGCCCCGGCTCCACCCCGGCCACGTCCACCGGCTCGTGGACCGCCCGGTAGCTCACGGTCGTCGCCACGCCCGTACCGAACGGCGGCCGCCCCGTCGCCGCGTACGCCAGCGACGCCCCCAGCGCGAACACGTCGGCCGCCGGCCCCGCCTCCGCGCCCAACAGCACCTCCGGCGCCGTGTACCCCGGCGTGCCCGGAGCCTGGCCGTCCTGGGTCAGCGCCGTCTCCCCGACGCCCCGCGCGATCCCGAAGTCGATCAGCTGCGGCCCCTGCGCGCCCAGGATCACGTTCTGAGGCTTGAAGTCCCGGTGCGTCACCCCGTACGCGTGGACGCTCGCCAGCCCCTCCGCCAGCGCCGCGAACAGCCGGCGGCAGGTGTCCGCGGGCAGCGCGCCCCGCTGGGCCACCGCACGGGCCAGCGTCGGCCCGGCCACGTACTCCGTCGCCAGCCAGAAGGGGGCCGCCGCCAGCGAGGCGTCGATCAGGTTCGCCGTGTACGCCGACCGCACCGCCCGCACCGTCTCGGCCTCGCGCCGGAACCGCGCCAGCGCCTCCGGATGCCCGACGATCTCGTCCCGGATCACCTTCACGGCCACCAGACGCCCACCGGGCGAACGCGCCAGGTACACCTGTCCCATGCCGCCCGCGCCGAGCCGGGCCAGCAGCACGTGTGCCCCGATACAGGCGGGGTCGACGTCTCTCAGGGGCTCCATTGGCACGAGACTGCCACACCGACTTCCCCGCCCCGCAGGGGGGTTGACTAGGGGCGCGGCGCGACGAACAGGCTCTGCGCGCCCCTCCCCACGGGCCCCTTCTCGTCGTGCAGCACGGCGTCCGCGAGCCCGATCCCGGCCGGGTCCACACTCGTACGGGCCTGGACCGCCACCCACTCGCCGACCGCGTGGCGGTGCAGGTGCACCGTCAGATCACTGTTGACGAACAGGTACCGCTCGAAGTCCACCGCGGCGCTGATCCCGTTGCCGGAGTCCGCGGCGACGAGGATCCGGTCCAGCGGCCGCGTCCCCTCCCCGGCGATCAGCGGCACCCGCATCCGCATCCAGCAGGTGCCCGGCCCGAGCTCGGTGAACGCGCCGTCGGTGAACCGCATCTCCATCGCCGTGTGGTAGCCCCGCTCCCACGGCACCGCGAAGAACGGCGTCCGCGCCACCTCCCCCGGCGGCGGCAGCTGCGGCCCCGGCAGCACCGCCGGCACCACCCCGTCGGCCACCCGCACCCGCAGCGCCCGCGCCAGCACCACCGGCGTCGTCGACCCCGCCGGGTACAGCGCGGCCTCGACCACCTCGGTGCTGCGGCCGCTCCGCAGCTCCTTCAGGACGACCTGCACGGGCCCGATCGGCACCGGCCGCAGGATCTCGTACGTGATCCTCGCGATCCGCATGTCCGCCCGGGCGCCGGCCCGCTCCTCGATCACGCGGGCCATCAGCGCGGCCGGCGGACCGGCGTGCTGGGCGCCCGGGTCCCAGGGGCCGCGGGTGTCCTCGGTGGCCAGGAAGCGCTGCTCGTCGATCCGCTCGTAGAACGCCATACCCCGGACGCTACCCGCGGGTAACAGCGACCGCCAGGCCCCGCGCCCGAACCCGGCCGGCGTCGCGGGCCCCGGACCGCGCTGCGACCGCCCGCCCCGGGACGGGGGACAATGGGACCGTGTCCGACCGCGCCCCCACCCCCGCCGACCCCGCCGCCACCCCCGACCTGCACGCCGACTGCGCCAACTGCTTCGCGCTGTGCTGCGTCGCCCTGCCCTTCGCCAAGTCCAACGACTTCGCCGTGAACAAGGCCGCCGGGACGCCCTGCAAGAACCTCCAGCAGGACTTCCGCTGCGGCATCCACACGCAGCTGCGCAGCAAGGGCTTCCAGGGCTGCACCACCTTCGACTGCTTCGGCGCGGGACAGCAGGTCTCCCAGGTCACCTTCGGCGGCCGCGACTGGCGTACGCACCCCGGCACCGCGGACCGCATGTTCGACGTCTTCCCCGTCATGCGGCACCTGCACGAGCTGCTCTTCTACGTCACCGAGGCACTCGCCCGCCCCGCCGCCCGCCCCGTCCACCGCGCGCTCCGCCAGGTCCTCGACGAAACCTCCGGGTGGGCCGCCGCCGACGCCGAGGCCCTGACCGGGCTGGACGTCGGCGCCCTGCGCCAGCGGATCAACACCCTGCTGCTGGAGACCAGCGAACTCGTCCGCGCCAAGGCCCCCGCCCGCAAGAAGAACCACCGCGGCGCCGACCTGATGGGAGCCCGCCTGGCCGGAGCCGACCTGCGCGGCGCCAACCTGCGCGGGGCCTACCTGATCGCCGCCGACCTCAGCCGGGCCGACCTCCGGCTCGCCGACCTGATCGGCGCCGACTTCCGCGACACCGACCTGCGCGGCGCCGACCTGCGCGACGCCCTCTTCCTCACCCAGGCCCAGCTGAACGCCGCCCGCGGCGACGCCCACACCAAGATCCCGGCCGGCCTCACCCGCCCCACCCACTGGGCCTGACCGGGCAGCCCCGCAGGCCCCCAGCCCCGCAGGCCCCCAGCCCCGCAGGCCCCCAGCCCCAGCCCTGCAGGCCCCGGCCGCCGGCCCGCTCACCCCGCGGCCGGCGGCTCCAGCGGCCCGAGCCGGTCCTCGACCCGCTTCCGCAGCAGCAGGTACTCCTCCCAGCGCCTCGGCAGCCGCCCCTTCGGCCGCGGCCCCATCAGCCGCCCCTCGGTCACCACCTGCCCCCGCCGGAACTGCTCCCTCGTCAGGTCCACGGGTATCCCCCCGGGCAGCAGGTTCCAGGTGTGGTAGCCGTGCTGCTCGCCGTCAAGCCACACCTCCCCGACCAACAGCCCGCCGCCCAGTAGGTCCTGGATCACCAGCGAAGTGATGTCGCAGTGGCCCCACGCCGGGTTGTCGGCGCTCCAGGGCTCCCGCTCGACGTCGTCGGGGGAACAGGTCTCCGCGGACCAGCCGGCCCGGACCGCCGCCTCGATGTCCGCCAGCGTCCAGGGGGCGCCGTGGTTCGCGCTGCTCTGAGTAGTCGTCACCGCTCCAGCCTGCCCGGTACCACTGACAACCGTACGGCCGAAGCCGTCCCGACCCGATGGAACGACTGACGGAACGTCGGACAAACATCGGCAGTTCGGACCAACCGCCGTACGTCGCCGCGCACATGGCGACGGCGTTCATTGCCCGGCGTCACCCTCCGTGATACACAGAGTGACCCCACGACCTTCCGGGAACCCGCCGCCCCCGCCCAGGTCAGAGCGCCCGAGCGGTCCGACTCCCGGGACATCGGGCAAAGAGAGGCGTCAAGTCGACATACGACGGCGGTTTCATCAGGGAAGATAGTGCGTGACCCCTGCCGTCGGGCATGGGCTACCGGAACTACCCGTACAGGGGCGGTGAGTTACATGATCCTGGCAGCTGAAAAGGGCGACATCACCACCATCATCGGCGGAATCGCCCCGAACTGGGGACCGTTCGGCAGCCTCGGCAATGAAGCGAAGGTCATGATCGAAGTGATCATGGCCGTCGCGATCCTGCTCTGCCTCGGCATCGCCATCTGGGGCGCGGCCAAGCAGCGGATCGGCGCCACCGCCCTCCGCGACACGTTCAGCGCCGAACAGGGCAAGGGCCTGATCGTCGCCGGACTCACCGGAGTCTTCATCATCGGCTCCCTCGGCACGCTGTTCACGATCGTCTACGGAATGGCCGTATAACCGGGTCCGCCCGCCGGAACCCGTACCCGAGGACGATCCACCACACCGCGGAGGGGGCGGACAGGCAATGAGCAACGAGGACCAGTACGGCGGCGGCGGATACGGAGACGTCGGCGGCACGGGCCAGACCCGTACCCGCCTCCCGGAAACCCCCGCCGACCCGTACGGAACCCCCCGCCGCACCCCGCGGGCCTCGCGCAGCCTGGTCACGGTGGTCGGCGTGGTGGTCCTGCTGATCGCCGCCATCGCCTTCGCGAACCAGTCGGGCAGCAGCCCCGAAAGCCCGTCCGCTGAAGCCCGGCCGTCCACCGCGGCCACCCCGCCCACGGGCACCCGCCCGGTGGACGGCAAGAACGCCGGCATCCCCACCGGCTTCGCCCACGACGAACAGGGCGCCCAGTCGGCCGCATCGAACTACGCGGTCGCACTGGGTTCTGACGGCATGTTCGGCCCGGCGCGCAGACACGCGATCGTGGACGCCGTCGCGGACGAGGGCGCGCGCACCAAGCTCCAGGCCGGCTTCGACGCCGACTACTCGGCCGCCCTGCTCTCCCAGATCGGCCTGACCAAGGACGGTCTGGCCCCGGCCGGCGCCACCTTCGTCAGCCGGACCGTTCCCGTCGGCACCAAGGTCAAGAGCTTCGCGAGCGGCACCGCCTCGGTCGACGTGTGGTGCATCGGCATGTTCGGCCTGACCGGCGAGAAGTCCACCCGTCCCGTGACCAGCGGCTGGTTCACCATCTCCATGACCCTGAAATGGAACGGCTCCGACTGGAAGGTCGTCGAAACGACCCAGAAGGACGGTCCCACCCCGGTGACCGGAGACAACCCCGTGTCCACCTCCGACGACATCGGCAAGGCCGTCACCGAATTCGGAGGGTTCACCTATGCCCGCTAGCCGCACGCTCTCGCTCCGCAGCATCGGCGCCACCGCGGCGGCCGTCCAGGCCGCAGCCGTCCTCCTGGCCACCCGCGCAATGGCAGCACCGACCCCCCTGCCCTCGACGACAACGTCGCCCAGCCCTTCGCCGAGCGCCAGCAACGACCCCTGCGCCCTGATCGCAGGACCGGCACGGGACTACTGCGAGCGCGGCCAAGGCGCAGCCACCGGCGGAGCCCCCCGCACCGGCCTCGCCCCCTCCGACCCCGCCGACGCCCTCAACCCCCTCGCCTCCCTGGCCCGCGGCTGCGCCGACGCGGCCGCGTGGATCGTCACCGAGCTCAGCAAGGCCGTCAAGGGCTCCGCCAACGTCGACTTCACGAACGGCGCCTTCCTCAAGCAGTACGCCATCGTCTTCGCCGCGTCGACCGTCCTCACGCTCGTCCTGTGGCTCCTGGCCGTCGCCAAGCGCGCCGTCCGCGGCGTCCCCCTGGCCACCGCCCTCGGCGAAGCCATCGGCTTCCTCTGGCTCACCGTCCTCGCCTCCGCCTTCACCCCGCTGATCCTCTACACCGTCGTCTCCGCCACCGACGGCGTCACCGAGGTCATCGCCTCCGCGAGCGGCGGCCAGACCGACGTGTTCTTCGGCTCCTTCATCGAGGCCCTCAAGAAGGGCGACTCCATCGGCGGCGGCCCGATCATGCTGATCGTCGTCTCCCTCGTGACGGTCCTCGCCGCAGGCATCCTCTTCCTGGAGCTGTTCATCCGGGCCGCCCTCCTCTACGTGGGCGCCCTCCTCGGCGTCGTCGTCTACGCCGGCCTCGTCGACCGCAACCTGTGGGGCCACGTCCGCCGCTGGGCCGGCATCATGATCGCCGTCATCCTCGTCAAGCCGGTCATCGTCATCGTCCTCGGCCTCGCCGGGGCCCTCGCCGGCGACAAGGGCCCCAACGCCTTCTCCGCCGTCGTCTCCGGCCTCGCCATCATCCTCCTCGCGATCTTCGCCTCCGCGATGATCTACCGCTTCGTCCCCGGCTTCGGCGACGACATCGCCGCCGCCCGCGCAGGCCGCAGCAAGGCCACCGACGGCGCGCAGGCCGCCGCCGTCATCAGCTCCCCGGCCACCCTCGTGTCCCAGGGCATCAAGGCCCACAGCAGCCGCGGCGCCCACAGCCCCGGCGGCGGCGACAGCGCCCCCCGCCCGGCCAACCCCCTCTCCGGAGGCGTGGCCGCCCACAGCAGCCGCCCCACCGGCGGCGGACCCGCCACACCCGCGCCCCGTACGGGCTCCAGCACGAGGAACACAGGAGGTGACGGGCGTTGACGGCCCAGTCCCACCAGCTGCACCCGGTCGCGCCCCGCCGCACGTACCTCATCGGCCGCGCCCGGCCGAACGCGATCGTCGGCAAGAACCGCGAGAACGGCGAGATCGCCCTGATCATCGCCGGCGCGTTCCTCGGCATGATGAGCGGACTCCTCGTCCCGGACCTCACGCTGCGCATCGTCACCCTGGCCGGCTTCCCCGTGATCGCGCTCGCCGCCGTGTACGTCCCGTACCGCGGCCGCACCTTCTACCGCTGGTTCGAGATCAACCGCAGCTACAAGCGGATCCTGCGCCGCGGCACCGCCTACCGTTCCGGCGCCATGGAGGCCGGCACCCGCGCCGCCGACGGCCGCGAGGTCGAGGTCGGCCCGCCCCCGGGAATCGGCCGCATCAGCTGGCTCTCCGCCCCCTTCGGCCCCGACGAGATCGCCGTGCTCCTGCACGCCGACCGCAGGACGGTCACCGCCGCCATCGAGATCGAGGGCCCCGGCGTCGGCCTGCGCGACAGCGAGGACCAGGAAGCCCTCGTCGACCGCTTCGGCACCCTCCTCAAGCACGTCGCCAACGGCGACGGCTTCGTCACCCGCCTGCAGATGCTGGCCCGCACCCTCCCCGCCGACCCCGACGCCCACGCCAAGGACGTCGCCCAGCGCGGGGACCCGACCTCGCCCGTCTGGCTGCGCGACTCCTACGACCAGCTCCAGTCGATGGTCTCCACCTCCTCGGAGCAGCACCGCGCCTACCTCGTCGCCTGCATGCACTACACGCGCGAACTCGCCGCCGAGGCCAACACCATCGCCCGCGCCGGCTCCCGCAAGGGCCGCAAGCTGGACCGCGACACCGGCCTCGCCATCGTCATGGCCCGCGAGCTCACCGACATCTGCGCCCGCCTCGCCGAGGCCGACATCCGCGTGCGCCAGCCCCTGGGCCAGGGCCGCCTGGCCTCCCTCGTGCACTCCATGTACGACCCCGACCACCCCATCGACCACATCCAGGCCATGACCAAGCGCAACGCCTGGCCGGCCGAGCTGGACGCCGTCGAGCCCACCTACCTCCAGGCCAAGACCCGCGAGTCCTCCACCCGCGCCCCCTGGTGCCACGCCACCGCCTGGATCAAGGAATGGCCGATGACCCCGGTCGGCGTGAACTTCCTCGCGCCCCTCCTCGTCCACACCCCCGACGTCATCCGCACCGTCGCCGTCACCATGGACCTGGAGCCCACCGAGATCGCCATCGAGCGCATGCTCACCGAGAAGACCAACGACGAGGCCGACGCCTCCCGCGCCGCCAAGATGAACCGCACCGTCGACCCCCGCGACATCGCCGCCTACGGCCGCCTCGACCAAAGAGGTGAAGATCTCGCCAGCGGTGCGGCGGGAGTCAACCTGGTCGGGTACATCACCGTGTCCTCCCGTTCACCGGAAGCCCTCGCCCGCGACAAGAGGACGATCCGCGCCTCGGCCGGCAAGTCCTACCTGAAGCTGGAGTGGTGCGACCGCGAGCACCACCGCGCCTTCGTCAACACCCTGCCGTTCGCCACCGGCATCCGAAGCTAGCTGGAGGGAAAGGCCGCCCATGCGAGATCCGCTGTCCGCTCTGACGGACGCCTTCACCAGCTTCCTGTTCGGCAGGGTCGAAACCACCCGCCTGCCCGTCCGCACCTCCACCGGGCAGGCCCAGGCCGTCTACCTGCCCACCGCCGCCCCCGGACTCGGCGACTCCGGTGTGATCATCGGCCGCGAGGTCTACAGCGGCAAGGGCTACATCTACGACCCCTTCCAGCTCTACGGCCAGCAGCTCCCCGCGCCCCACTGGCTGGTCCTCGGCGAGTCCGGCAACGGCAAGTCCGCCCTGGAGAAGACCTACGTCCTGCGCCAGCTCCGGTTCCGCGACCGCCAGGTCGTCGTCCTCGACGCCCAGGGCGAGGACGGCGTCGGCGAATGGAACCTCATCGCGCAGGAGCTGGGGATAACTCCCATCCGCCTCGACCCCATCGCCGCCAACGACGACGGGATCCGCCTCAACCCCCTCGACCCGGCGATCACCACCACCGGGCAGCTCGCCCTGCTGCGCACCATCATCGAGGTGGCGTTGGGCCACGGCCTCGACGAGCGCGCCGGTTTCGCCCTCAAGGTCGCCCACGCGTACGTCGTCGACACCATCCGCGACCGCCAGCCCGTCCTCACCGACATCGTCGAGCAGCTCCGCCACCCCGAGGCCGAATCCGCCGAGGCCATGAACGTCGACATAGACGACGTACGGGCCTGGGGCCTCGACGTGGCACTCGTCCTCGACCGCCTCGTCGACGGCGACCTGCGCGGCATGTTCGACGGCCCCACCACCGTCGGCATCGACCTCGACGCCCCGCTCATCGTCTTCGACCTGTCCCACATCGACCGCAACTCGATCGCCATGCCGATCCTGATGGCGATCGTCGGCGTGTGGCTGGAGCACACCTGGATCCGCCCCGACCGCAAGAAGCGCATCTTCCTCGTCGAAGAGGCCTGGCACATCATCAACAGCCCGTTCGTGGCCCAGCTGTTCCAGCGCCTGCTGAAGTTCGGCCGCCGCCTCGGCCTGTCCTTCGTCGCCGTCGTCCACCACCTCTCCGACGTCGTCGACGGCGCCGCCGCCCGTGAGGCGGCGGCCATCCTCAAGATGGCCTCGACCCGCACCATCTACGCCCAGAAGGCCGACGAGGCCCGCGCCACCGGCCGCGTCCTCGGCCTGCCCCGCTGGGCCGTGGAGATCATCCCGACGCTCACGCCCGGCATCGCCGTCTGGGACGTCAACGGCAACGTCCAGGTCGTCAAACACCTCGTCACCGAAGCCGAACGCCCTCTGGTCTACACGGACCGCGCCATGACGGAGTCCTCCGCCCCGCCCCCGCTCCCCGACGACCTGCTCGCGGCCGAATGGGAGGCGGAACAGCGGGCCCTCCTCGCCGAACGCCACCAGGGCGGCGGACCGGGATCCGCGACCACGGTGGCCTGACCATGCACGACAGCGGCACGAGACGTCCGGCGCCCGCCGCCCCCTCCCGGGGCGGCGTCCCGGACGGCGTCCTGGTCGGCTTCCTCGCCTTCCTCCTCGGCCTGGCCGCACTCGTGTGGACCTCCACCGGCCTGGCGGCCCTGCTCGCCCACGGGTCCTGGCCGGGCACCGTCACGTTCATGCGCACCCCGAAGGCCGTCCGCGCCCTGATAACGCAGCCGCACGACGTGGCCGCCGCCTGGCCCGACACCGACCCCGCGGCCCTCTCCGGCTGGGGGCTGTACTGGGGCCTGTTCGTGGGGCAGCTGCTCGTCCTGTTCGTCCTGACCGTCTTCGTCATCGGTGTCGTCGCCCGTACGAAGTCCCGCCGCGCCCTGGCCGCCCACCCGGCCGCGGACGCCGCGGCAGCCCCGGTGCCCCGGCCTGCCCCCGAACCGCAGCCGAAGACCCCGGAGCCGGTCCCGGCGTCGTCGCCGGCAGCACCGGCACCAGCCGCGTCGGCATCGGCATCGGCATCGGCGGTCGAGCAGCCGGCCGCCGCCCCGCCCCCACCGGTGGACGACGCCCACCGCTACGACTTCGGCCACGCCCCGCCCCGCACCCCGCCCGCCTCCGGACCGGTGCCCGCACCGTCCGCGGACCGTCTGGCCTTCGGAAGCCCCGCCGAGCGCCGCCGCCTGGCCGCGGGGCGCCTGGCCACCGCGGAGGGCGCGGCCCTCGTCGTCACGTCCTCCCCGGCTCTCTGGGCGGAGACCAAGGACGCCCGCGCCAAGCTCGGCCCGGTCCTCCTCTACGACCCCACGCACCTGTGCGACACCCCGGCCCGCATGCACTGGAACCCGGCCGACGCCTGCGCCGACCGCGACTCCGCGGCGGCCCGCGCCGCCGCCCTCCTGGCCCCCGTACGTCCGCGGGCCCGCCAGGACGCGACCGTGGCCGACACCGCCGAAACCCTGCTGCGGAGTTGGCTCCAGGCGGCCGCCCTGGACGAGCGCCCCTTCAAGCAGCTCCACCGCTGGGTGCTCGGGACGGCCGTCCAGGACCCGGTCCGCATCCTGCGCACCCACCCCCAGGCGGCTCCCGGCGCGGCCGGCGAACTGGAGTCCGCCCTCACCGCGCACCCCGAACGCCGCGAAGAGGCCCTCCGGCTGACGGCCCGGGCCCTGTCCTGCCTCACGTCGGTCCACATCCGCGAGGCGTGCACCCCGAACCGAACGGATGCGCTCGCACTCGCATCGTTCGTGCAGGAGGGGGGCACCCTTTATGTGGTGGGTGAATCCTTGGAAGACCCCCGCACCCATCCGAGTGCGATGCCCCTGCTCACCGCACTCGCGTCGAGCGTGGTCGAGCACGGCCGCCGCATGGCCGCACGGTCATCCCACGGCCGGCTCGACCCACCACTCACGCTGGTCCTGGAGGACGCCGCGGCCGTCGCCCCGGTCCCCCAACTGCCCGCGCTCCTGCGGGAGGACCGGCTCCCCCTGCTCGCCCTGTGCCGCAGTCGGGAACAGGCCCGCGCCCGCTGGCCCGAGCTCTAGCCGACCGGCCGTGCGAAGACGTACTCCAGCTCCTTGGAGGTCGGATCCCCCGGCTTCGGGATGACGACGCCACTCGGCTCGAACCCGAACCGCCGGTAGAAGGCGCCGGCCCGCGCATTGCCCTCGTGCACGAAGAGCCGTACGCGCTCCAGCTCCGGCTCGTCCCGCGACCACGCCCATTCCAGTGCGGCCGTGAACAGGGCGTCGATGATCCCGGTCCCCCGCTGCTCGGCCCGCACGAACACGCCCACGACGTGCCCCTGGTCCTGCTCGACCTCCTGCTCCAGGAAATCGGTGGATCCGGCCCCCTCGACGAACAAGGTCACCGAGCCGTCCCACCGCCCGTCGGGGGCCTCGGCCACGAACTGCCGCACGCCCTGCCCTTCCGCGGCCCCGCGGGCCCGGTCCTGCCAGAACGCGTCCGGCTTCTCCGTGGCCTCGGCCGCGGTCTCCAGGAAGGCCACGGGTGCCAGGGGATCGCTCAACGCGACCAGCCGAAGCTCTTTGACCTTCTCCCATTCATCGGCACGCACGGGCCGGATCACATGCTCAGTCATGGCCCGGATCCAACCACGCACGGCCTCCTCACCGCACCCGGATAAAGGAACCCACGCACGTCGCGTAAACGCAGAAAAGCCCCGCACCGAGCCCCTAAGGGCTGGTGCGGGGCTTCCCGCAATGATTGTTCGGCGGCGTCCTACTCTCCCACAGGGTC
>NZ_JBVHVT010000037.1:0-77546 GCF_055564695.1 Streptomyces sp. NPDC029014 | reverse complement strand
GGGGGGAGGGGGGGGTCGGGCGGGGGGGGGGGGGGTTGCGGGGGGTGTTTGCTTGTTCTTTTTTTTTTTGTTGTGGGGGGGGGGGGGGGGGGGGGGGGGGGGGGGCGGTCCTTCCCCCCCCCCCCCCCCCCCGGCCCCCTCGGACGACTCTCAGAGACGGCCGAAGAACTGGTTCCCGCGGGCCGCGTGGTGCTCGCTCGTGTAGTACTCCTTCATCGCGGAGCTGATCTCGTCACGGCTCAGCTGGCCGTCACCGTCGACGTCCAGGTGGTGGAACGCCTCGTCAAAGGTCTCGCGGGGCAGGCGGAACATGCCGTGGAGCAGCGAGGTGTACTCCTCGCGGCTCAGCATTCCGTCGCCGTCACGGTCGCCGAGCGCCGTCCAGGCGTTGCTCATGTTCCTGATCCGCTCCCAGATCCTGTTCTGGTCACTGACGATCCGCGCCCGGAAGGCGGCCCGGAACTCCTGCCGGTCGACCCCGCCGTCGGTGTTCTTGTCCATCTTCTGGAAGACGGTGTCCCAGAGGTCCGCCAGCGAGTCCCGGAGTCCGGCCACGACTTCGGGGGTGACGCCGAGCGACTCGGCGAGCCTGTCCGAGAGTCCGATGACGTCCGCCTTGTCGAGCCGCCCGTCGCGGTCCGAGTCGAAGACGTCGAACGACCGGTCCAACTTGATGTCCAGAACGCTCACGACAGCATCCCCTTCACTCCACGTGGTTGCCCCGCTACTTTGCGGGGCGGCTCAGGAAACCACAGGTCCCGGCCCACGCGCGTGGAAGGGAGGGGATGCCTGACCATTCCGGGTGACAGGAGCGGAGAAGTCATCCCGTTGCAGGCCCGATCGCCCGATGAGAACTCCCGGTCCTGGCCCCGCAGCGGCCTATCGCGGTTCGTGGGCGGCCATCCGGCAGGCGCCGTTCGCGGCGCCGCCGGGGACGCCCGCCTGGGTCAACCCGGAGACGCATCCCTGCACGTCCCCGCTCACGCCTCGGGTACATGCCGCCGTGACGGAGTCCGTCATCTCGGCACCCGCCTGCGTGGCCATCTGCGTGCAAGCGGGGATGTCCGCGTGAGCGGTCGGGGCCACGAGGGCGGCCGTGCCGCCCAGGGCCAGGGTCAAGCCGGCCAGGACACCGGCGATACGCGTCGGCGTGCGCATCGGACTTACCTGCTTTCAGGAGACGTGCCGTGCGGGACTGCGCGGCAACGGAGGGGGAACGCGCAGGGACGCAGGTCCTACTGGGGCGCCGCGCGGCAGGCGCTCGCCGCGGTCGCCGCGGTGACACCGGCCTGGGTCAGACCGGCCACGCATTGCGCGTGGTCACCGGTCAGACCGACGTAGCAGGCCATCCGGACGGAGTCGGGGGCCTCACCACCCTGCAGCTCGCGCTCGACCTGATTGATGCAGCCGGGGATGTCCGCGACGGCGAAGGGGGCGGCCAGGGCGGCCGTACCGCCCAGCGCCAGGGTCAGGCCGGCGAGGACACCGGCGATACGGGTCGACGTGCGCATGGGTTGCACCAGCCTTCGATGGTCGCCGTGCGGCTAACGGGAAGAAACGGCGAAGAGCTGGACGGCGTACTGACCGTTCGTACCGATGCCGGTCTCCTTGTACTGGCAGTTCAAAATCGCGGCCTTGTGGCCTCGGTTGCTGGCCATCCAACCGTCCACGTGGGCCTTGGAGGAGTCGTAGCCGGGCCCGGAGACGTTCTCCGAGGACGGACCGTTGGGCGAGTATCCCGCCTTTTCCATCCGCGCCAGGTAGGTGGACCCGTCCGAGCCGTCGTGGCCACTGAGGTTGTTCTTGGCCATGTCATCGGCGTGGGCCTGGGCGGCCTGCATCAGCTTCGCGTTCTCCTTCAGCGGCTCGCAACCGGCCTTGGCCCGTTCGGCATTGACCAGGGAAAGGATCTCGCCCGGCGAGGACTGCTGCACCGTACTCACGGCGGATGCCGGCGCCACGGCAGGGGTACCCGGGACGACAGCACTCGCGGTGACGGCGCCGCCGAGGACGAGGAGCGGGGCGGCACAGGCGGCGCACACGCGCCGGATCCGCTTGTTCTTGCTACGCATTGGAAAACTCCCCCTTCGCCAGGGGTGAGGGCCGCCCACGGCGCCCTGACCCGCGGCGATACCCGCGGGTGGTGGCAGGGGTGTGGTCGCGGCCTGTGACGAGACGGACACCGCCGCAACGAGATGCGGAGGCACGCGCCTCCTGCTCCTTCCACCGTACGGCCTCGCGCACCCGCCGACGAGTCGGCGAACCGGCCCACGGTGGCGCCGCCACCAGCCGTCCGGGGCGCCGCCACCGGCCGTCCGGGCTCGGCCGTGGCGGTTGCCGGACCGGCACAACGCCCCTGACCCTGACCGCGGTCGGTGCGGCCGGCGCCAGCGGGGGTCACGTGCGCGAGGCGTACGCGCGCACATCGGCGTCCGGGTCGGTGGTGGCCGTCGCCAGGGCTTCCCGGGCCGGCGGGGTCGTGGCGCCGTGGGGCAGCAGGGACAGGACGGCGGCCTTGCGGACGTCCGCGTCGGGGTCGCCGAGGGTCGCCGCCAGGGCTGGTACGGCTACCGCCGGGTCGGCGGCGCGCAGGCCCGCAGCCGCGCCCACCCGGACCTGCCAGGCCGGGTCGGCCAGGGCAGCCACCGCGGCGGCGGCGTACGGGGCCGGGCAGCCGGTGGTGGCCAGTGCGGCCAACGCCGCGCCCCGCACCAGTGGGTCCGGGTCGGCCAGCAGCGGCCCCAGCGTCTCCGGGCGGGGTGCGCGGACGGCGGCCAGGCCCTTCGCCACGGCCACCCGGACCTCGCGGGCACCGTCCTGCGCGGCCCGGGCCAGTTCGGCGACGGCGTCCACGGAGACCAGAGCGCGCACCACCGGGTCCGCCACCGCGAGCACCGCGCGCAGGGCGTCCCCCAGCTCCGGCGCGGGCTCCAGCACCTCGACCAGCTCCCGCAGCGAGGCCGCGGCTGCCGCCCGTACCGCGGACGCCGGATCGGCCAGCCGGGCGGCGAGGACCGGACCCGCCCCGGCCGGGGCGGTCTCGGTGAGGACGGCGACCGCGGCGGTCCGTACCGCCGGGTCGGGGTCGGCGAGGTACGGCTCCAGCACCGCGAGGGACGGCCCCTCCTCGGCGAGGGCGAGCAGCGCCAGCAGCCGCGCCGAGGCGACGCCCGGGCCTCCGGCCGCCTCCGCGCCCCCGGCCCCGGCCTCCTCCGGGCCTGCGGCCGCGGGCGGCGCGGTCGCCGCGAGCGGGGCGGCTTCGCGGCGGCCCTCCGTGGCCACGGGGATCAGGGGGGCCTCGCCCAGGGGACGGGACGGGCCGCCCGTGGGGGTGAACTCCGGGACCGGGACCAGGTACGGCTCCACCCGTCGGGCCGTGAACTCCATCGCCCCGGACGACGGCGATCTGCGCAGGTCCAGATGGTGCAGCCAGCCCTCGTCGTCCCGCGCGGGGTGGTCGAGCCGCTCGTGGTAAAGGCCCCAGCGGGACTCCTCCCGGGCCAGCGAGGCCCTGGCCGCCATCTCCGCGCAGTCCCGGATGAACGACACCTCCGCGCACCGCCGTGTCCACCGCACACGACGACACCCTGGCGGTGCAGTCGGTCGTTGGGCCGGGCAGGCGGGCGTCTGCAGGCGGCAGCGGCGCGGCCACCGGCTGGGCTCCCGGCCGCGGCGGAGCGAGGAAAGGGCGGAACGCGGAATGACGTGCACACCGTGGCAGGGACGGTCTGTGGTGGTGACCGGCGGGACACGCGGAATCGGGCGGGGCATCGCCGAGTCGTTCGCCCAGCAGGGTGCTTCGGTGTTGCTGACCGGGCGGGACGAGCGGGTGGCGGGCACGGTCGCCGCCGAGCTCGCCGATCGCTCCGGCGGACGGGTCGCCGGGATGGGGGTGGACATGCGCCGGCCCGAGGAGATCGAGGCCATGGCCGCTCGGGCGGAGGGCCTGCACGGCGGCATCGACGTGCTGTGCGCCAACGCCGGCATCTTCCCGGAGCGTCCTCTGCCCGAACTGACCGCGCAGGACGTCGACGAGGTGCTGGAGGTCAACCTGCGGGGCTGCATCCTGTCGGTCCGGGCGTGTCTGCCGGCGATGGAGCGGGCCGGGCGCGGCCGGGTGGTGGTCACGTCCTCGATCACCGGTCCGGTCACCGGATATGCGGGGTGGTCGCACTACGGGGCGAGCAAGGCGGGGCAGCTGGGGTTCGTGCGGGGGGCCGCGCTGGAGCTGGCACCGCACGGGATCACCGTCAACGCCGTGCTGCCCGGCAACGTCCGTACCGAGGGCCTGGTCGGCCTCGGCCCGGAGTACCTGCGCCGGATGGCCGGGTCCATCCCGCTGGGACGGCTCGGCGAGACCGCGGACATCGCACACGCGGTGCTCTTCCTCGCTTCCGACGAGGCTTCGTTCATCACCGGGCAGACCCTGATCGTCGACGGCGGGCAGACGCTCCCCGAATCCCTGGACGCCCTTGCCGTCTCCGTCTCCTGACCGGCTCCCGGTCCCGGCGCGCGGACCGGGCGTGCGAGGCGTCGGACGTCCGGCAGCGCCCGCGGGATTCCTCAACTCGCTGACCGCGCGCGGCAGCCCGGGTAGAACTGTGCCGTCCGTTCCGCGCACGTTCGGGAGCACAAGGAATGACCACGACGGTTCCCACACCTGGGGAGGGAGCCTCTCCGGCGAACCCGCCCACGGAGCCACGACCGGCAGGCCCACCGGCTGACCCGGGGGAAGAGTCCGCCGCCTTACGACGGCGGGTCAGGAAGGAGGCGCTCACCCAGTTCGGCGGGTGGATGCTCGGTTCCGTTCTTTTCGCGCTCATGCCCACCCTCATCCAGTTCCTCGCCGGGCGGCAGACGGCCGGGTACGTCCAACCGGAGCTCACGGAGATGATGAGCCGGGCCCAGCTCTACCTCGTGTCCGCGGGCATCGCGATCCAGGCCATCATCCAGGCCCTGATCGAACTGCGGAAGCGCGGCACCTTCCGCCTCATCGTGCTCTGCCTCCTCAACCTCGTCATCCTGGTGTTCGCCCTGTTCCTTTCCTCCAGTGCGGACGGTCCCAACGCCGTCAAGGCCGTCGTCGGGGAACAATCTGCTTGGCTGTTCTTCTGGGCCTTCGTCTGCGCCGGCAGCAGCACGTGGATCTGTGTGAAGGGGGCTGCCCGAAATGACGCTGCCTAAGTGGCTCGTGGATCTCGCGCTCCCCGTGATGGGCGCGGTCGCGCTCACGCTCGCTACCGACATGACCCAACGCATCCGCAACTGGATCACGGAACGCTTCACAGGAGCCCCACTCCCCCACCACGGGAAGGGCATGAACGTCGCTGCCCGAGGCGACGGCACGGGTGCCGACATCACCGGGTCGTCCGGCGAAGGCCAGGCCGACGGTCCGGACACACACGGTTCGGAGGACTGCCGCTGAACCTCCGCGGATACAGGGATGCGCCTTCTACGGAAGGCCCGTGAGGCGCTTCCTGCCACGGACGTCGGTGGTTGCGAACGTCCGGCGCACGGCCCGGCCGGCGGGGGCCCGTTGCGCGATGGGCGGTCCGGTGGGCAGCATGGAACGACGCCCCGGGAAGACGTTTCGGGCGTCTTCCCGGGGCGCCTGATGCGGCTGCCTGGCGAACAGCCGGCCGGTGTCAGTCAGTCAGTCGGTCGCGCGTCACAGCTTCGCGAGCGAGCACGCCGTCTGCGCCAGTGCCGGAGGCACCGCCGAGACGCTCGTCAGCAGCAGGCGGCACAGGGCCGAGTCCGCCGGCAGGCCGGAACCGCCGACCGTGCACGCGAGGTTGATGTCGGTGCTGGAGAAGCCGAAGGCGGCCAGGTAGGTGGTGCAGTCGCTGGGCGCGGCCTGGGCGGCCGGGGCCGTGACGGTGAACATGCCACCGAGGGCGAGGGCGCCGACGGCGACGCTCGCGAGACGGGTGCGCAGGGATCCCTTCATCTTTCCTCCAGAGGAAGAGGTCACCACCGGAGGTGCATCCTCCGGTGCAATGAAGAGATTACGGAGGGATCTTGCGAAAAGACGGAAAAACAAATGGAAATCTGAGGCGATCACGGGCACGTGATAGTGAATCACCCATTTTTGAGGCCCGACCACCGCGCTTCGGCCACGCAACTCCGGCTCAAGCAGCGGCTGCTGGGACCCATGATGCCGACCGCATCCGATATTCGATCGTTTTGCGAAAGAGAAAGGGCGGTTCCGAGCGGTGTCGATCAGCCCGACCCGACTGAAGCCGTCCGAAAACATACCCCTCGGACTACGGCGGACGAATAATCTGACCAGACTACCCACCGGGGCGATGGTACGAAAAGCAGTTCCAGGCGCGAAGGGCGGCGCACACCACGACGCACCGGGCGGCGCGAGGAGCGTCAGGTGTGAACGCGGCTGGTGAGCGCGACCGTGGCGGCGCGGGTCCCGTCCCCCACTCGGCCGCCGGACGCACCGCTCCGCCCCCGGGGCACCTGCCAGTCGGTGCCTCACCTGATCGACCGTGTCGGCCAGCCCTCCGCCGGATTCACGGATCGGCAGCATCGACAGCAGCGAGGAGGACGGCGCCACTGCCCCCTGGACGTTGGGTGAATTCCCCGCTGCCGGAACCCCAGGGCCTTCGGCGTGAGCGGCCGCCGGCCGGGCTGCCACGGGGGGCGGGACCTGACCGTGGTCGTTCCGGTCAGCATGCCGCGCCGGCGTACGCCCGGTCACTGCGGAACACCCCCCGCGTGGGGAGGCGACCCGCCCCACCCGCACGGCATCCCGGACGACACCCGCGAAGAACGAGCACGGCGAACGTCAGGGCCTGGTCGGGGTCGGCTTCGCCACCGACAGCGGCTCCGCGACGTCCTCCAGCGAGCGGCGTTCCGCCTTCACCGCGAGGAACACCGCCACGAGCCCTGCGGCACACATCAGGGCGGCGCCGATCCTGAACGCGAGTGCCGTGTCGGCGACGACGCCCGACTCCGTGAGGTCGGCGAAGATCAGCGGGCCGCTGATGCCGCCGGCCGCGGTACCGAGGGCGTAGAAGAAGGCGATGGCCATGGCGCGGGTCTCCATGGGGAAGACCTCGGAGACGGTCAGGTACGCGCTGGAGGCTCCCGCCGACGCGAAGAACAGCACCACGCACCAGCAGGCCGTCACGGTCGTCGCCGTGAGCGATCCCCGCTCGAACAGCCATGCCGTGCCGAACAGGAGCAGGCCCGACAGCAGGTACGTGGAGGAGATCATGATGCGGCGTCCGAGCGTGTCGAACAGCTTGCCGAGCAGCAGCGGTCCGAGGAAGTTGCCCGCCGCGATGACGGCGAAGTAGTACCCGGTGTGGCCCGTCGGCACGTCGAAGAACGTGCTGAGGATGGCACCGAAGCCGAAGGTGACGGCGTTGTAGAGGAACGCCTGGCCGATGAAGAGCGACAGGCCGAGGATCGCGCGGCGCGGGTAGCGGCCGAAGACCGTCCTGGCGATCAGACCGAATCCGATGCTCCTGCGCTGTTGGATGGTGATCTCCCCGGCGGGCGGCGGAAGGGCTTCGCCCTTCTCCTGCTCGATCCGGTGCTCCACGGACGCCACCAGTTCCTCGGCGTGCTCCTTCTCACCGTGGATGAACTGCCAGCGCGGGCTCTCGGGAACGTGCCGACGGACGAGCAGGATGACCAGGCCGAGGACGACACCGAGGGCGAAACTGAGCCGCCAGCCGAGGTCCTGCGGGAAGAGGTCGGTGTCGAGCATCACGACGGAGAGCAGGGCTCCGCCGATCGCGCCCAGCCAGTAGCTGCCGTTGATGACCAGGTCGACGCGGCCCCGGTAGAGCGCCGGGATCAGCTCGTCGATCGCCGAGTTGACGGCTGCGTATTCGCCGCCGATGCCGAAGCCGGTGAGGAACCGGAAGAGGAAGAACCACCAGGACTCGAACGACAGCGCGGTCATCGCGGTCGCGCCGAGATAGACGGCCAGGGTCACCATGAACAGCTTCTTGCGGCCGTAGCGGTCCGTCAGCCGGCCGAAGAACAGGGCCCCGGAGCAGGCACCCGCCACGTAGAGGGCGGCGGCGACGCCGGTGACCTGGGCGGAGGTGATGTCGAGGCCGCTGCCCTCCTCGGCGAGGCGGCCGGCGACGTTGCCGACGATGGTGACCTCGAGTCCGTCGAGGATCCATACGGTGCCGAGGCCGATCACGATCATCCAGTGCCACCGGGACCATGGCAGGCGGTCGAGGCGGGCCGGAACGGCGGTGGTGACGGTGCCCGTGATGGTCGGCGCGGAGGTGCGTGACGAGTCGGCTGTCATCGTTCCCCGTTCCCTCCTTCTTGATCGTCCGCTGTCCCTGCCGCTTGCCCCCGAACCGGCCGCGCATGCAACGCCGTTGTGCACGGGCGTGCCGAGGCGGCCTGCTCCCCTCCCGGACCGGGCTGACGGCCGTTTCGCTACGGGGCGGGGAAGCGGAGTTCGGCCCAGACGGTCTTTCCGGTCTCCTCCGGGCGACTTCCCCAGTCCGCGGCGATCCGGTCGATGATGCGGACGCCCCGTCCGCGCGGCTCGTCCAGCAGGAGGGGGCGGACGCGCGGCTCGGCGGACACCCCGTCGGTGACCTCGATCCGCAGCCGGGCGGAGCCCGGCTCCAGGCGCAGGTACAGGGCGAGGGGCCCGCCGGCGTGGTCGACGGCGTTGGCGAGCAGTTCTGCCGCCACCAGCAGGACGTCGTCGACGGCCGTGGAGTCGGCGTCGGGCGCCCAGTCGGCCAGGGCACGCCGGGTGAAGGTGAGACCCGGGCGGACGGCGTCGCTCTGGCCGTCCGACCGGAAGGCGAGGCAGCGGTGGTAGGAGGCCGAGGGGGCGGGCGGTACGTGCGGTGGGCGCATGACAGCTCCCGTGCGGACCGGAGGCGCGTTCACGCCGGAGCGTCTGCCCCTCTGGCCGCGCTTCACACCGTGTTCGGCGGAGGTCCCCTGTGGGGTCGTACCGCCTCGTCGAAGCTCGGGAAGGTGCGGAAGACCCGGTGCGCTTCGGTGATCTCCAGGACGTGCCGCACGCCCCGGCTGGGGGCGACGAGGACCAGTGGTACGCCGCGGTCGTACGCGGCACGGCGTACGGTGAGCAGGGCGTTCAGGCTACTGGAGGTGAACAGCTGTACGGCGGCGAGACCGATCGCGATCATGGTCGGGCGTCGGCCGAGGACCTCGTCCAGGGCCCGCCGCAGGTGGTCTTCGTTGTCGCTGTGCAGATACCCGGCGACCGTGCAGACCACGGTGCCGTGGACACTCGTGATCTCTATCCTCAGGTCCGGGGCGAGGACGGCGGAATGCAGGTGGTACTCGTCGGATGGCACGATGCGCCTCCCAGCCCACCGAGGCTTCACCGTCACGGTGGGCCGGGGCATCATTTCCTCGCGGTTGCGGGAGACAGTGCGGCGACGGCCGACGGGCATCCGGCGCACGCCAAGGTGGCGGAGCCGGTACACCCCGGCCCCTACCCCGTTCGGGCCCGCCGACGCACTCCCGGGCAACCGATTCGGCGCGGCAATGGGCCCCGCCTCCTCGCGGGCTCGGTCTTCCCGGTCCCGCAGGCCCACCACCTGGGCGGGGTCCCGTACATCGCGCGCGTAGTGGTCAGGCGCGCCGGCCGTGCCGGGCGAGGAAGTCGGTGATGAGCTCCAGCCACTCCTGCGGACGCTCGATCATGGGCAGGTGGCCGGTGGGCAGCTCGGCGGTCTCCGCGCCGGGGATGGCCTCGGCGAGCCGGCGCTGCAGGGCAGGGGGAACCAGGTGGTCTGCGGTGGTGGAGATGACCAGGGTGGGGACGCGGATGCCGGCGAGGTCGTCACGGACGTCCAGCCGGGTGGCGAGTTCGGCGTGCTCCACGGTGCCGTCGGCGATGTCGGCGGCGGCGTGGGCGACGGCCTCCTCCAGCTGTTCGGCGGGCATGGCCTCGATGGCCCGGGGGCTGAGGGCGTGCGGCAGGAGGAACTCGGTCACCAGGCGGGGGTCGCCGAGGGCGGCGAGCTTGCCCCACACCCTGAGGGTCAGGGACTGCTGGTTGTTGGGGCGGGCCATGGTGGCGGACAGGACGAGGGCGCTGACGCGCTCGGGGTGGCGGGCGGCTGCGCGGATCGCCACGGGGCCGCCGAGGGAGTAGCCGTGCAGGGCGAAGGTCTCCATGCCCTCGGCGACGGCGGCGGCGACCAGCTGGTCGGCCAGATCGTCCAGAGACAGCGCAGTGGTGGATCGGGGAGTGTCGCCGCTGCCCGGGTAGTCGACCCCGACCACGGTGTGGCGGGCGGCCAGGCCCTGCAGGATCGGGCCGTAGGTGTTGTCGACGCTGCTGCCGGCCCCGTGGGCCAGGGCGAGGCCGGGGCCGGAGCCCATGGTGGTGCGGGCGAAGGTCGGGGCGGGGAGGTCGCGTACGGACATGGGAGACCGGTCCTTCCGGTGGTGGTGAAGCGAGGGGTGTGGATCGGTGCTGGCAGGGGCCTGCTGCGGCTGGCAGCGGAGCTGCCTGAGTGCGGACAGCAGAGCGCGGCCCTGAAGGAGGCTGTGGGTGTGGGCCCGCGGGTGACGGCCGCGGGGTGCGGGGTCCCCGTTGCGCTGACGGGTCCCGGCATCGCGAGCGGGGCGGCCGGGCCCAGATCCGCCATGAGGGCGGGGAAGGCGGTGGGCGGTCAGTGCCAGCGGTTCCGCCCGCCCGGTCTCGCGCGCGCCGGGGCCGGGCCGGGGCGGATCCAGGCTGGGATGCGACCGCAGCCGGATCGGGTGGGGGCTGACGGTGGCCCCGGCTGGACCGGGGGCTCGGTTCAGGGCAGGAGGACGACCTTGCCGCGGGTGCGGCGGGCCTCGATGTCGGCGTGGGCGCGGGCGGCCTCGGCCAGCGGGTAGACGGCGCCGATCGGGAGGTCCAGCCCGCCGGCGGCGACGAGCTCGACCAGCTCGGGAAGGGCCTGCGGGAGGCGGTCCGCCGGGTCGCCGCCGCTGAAGCGCACCCCGTGCTGGGCGGCGGCCATGTCCGCGATCGTGATCACGCGGGCCGCATTCCCCGCCAGGGCGACCGAGTCCGCCAGCACGCCCGCGCCGGAGGAGTCGAGGACACGGTCCACGCCCTGCGGTGCCACGGCCTTCACCCGCTCCGGCCAGCCCGCCCCGTAGAGCACGGCGACGGCACCGAGGCGGGTGAGCCGGTCGAGGTCGTGCTCGCCGGCGGTGGCGATCACGGTGATGCCCCGGGCGACGGCCAGCTGGACGGCAATGGTGCCGACGCTGCCGCCCGCACCGTGGATCAGGAGGGTCCCGCCCTCCTCGGCACCCAGCTGGTGCAGGGCCCGGTAGGCGGTCTCGCCCACGGTCACCAGGGCGGCGGCGGTCTCGAAGGAGACCCCCTGCGGCTTGGCGACGGGCTGCTCCAGCAGCGCGTACTCGCTGTAGCCGCCGAGCGAGGCGACGCCGAAGACCTCGTCACCGACCACGGCGCCGGCGCCCTCGCCGGCCCGGTCGACGACGCCGGCCACGTCCCAGCCCGGCAGATGCGGGAACGCGACGGGCCTGATGCCCCGCATCATCCCGGAGCGGATCTTCAGGTCGATCAGGTTGACGGCGGCCGCCCGGACCCTGATCCGGACCTGGCCGGGTCCGGGTTCGGGAGCCTCGACCTCGGTCGGCGTGAGCACGTCCGGGCCGCCGTAGCGGGGAAAGGTGATCGCGGTGGACATCGAAAGCTCCAGGAGGAGAGATGGCGCACGCCCAAGAATCATCCAGTGCGTGTGATTACCCTTCCAGGTGTATCACACGCCGTGTATGAATTCGAAGCCGATGCGGAGTGGCCCACATCACACACCGTGTGTGATTTCGGGTAGGGTGGCCCCCATGCCGCCCCAGCCGCCCGCCCACCTCCGCCAGCCGAACCCCTGCAACCCCCGCGTGCAGCGCACGCGCGCCCGGATCCTGTGCGTCGCCCGCGAGCTCCTGACAGAGGTGGGGGTCACCGGGCTGACCTACGCCCTCCTGGCCGAACGCGCCGGCGTCACGCGGCAGACCCTGTACCGGCACTGGCCCACCCGCGCGGCCCTGCTCTCCGATCTCACCCTGCAGGGCCCCGACCTCGGCTACCCCGAACCCGGCACCGACGCACGGGCCGTCGCCCTCGCCTGGTTGGTCAGCCTGCGGGCCGGCATCACCGACCCCGCCACCCGCGCCGCGGCCCTCGCCATGGCCGCCCAGGCCGACCACGACCCCGACAGTGCGCAGGCGCTGCGGCGCATCGTCGAAGACCGCCTCGCCGCCCTCAACGAGCTCCTGATACCGTCCGGCCTGCAGATCACGGCCGAGCAGTACACGCTGCTCTACGGGCCGCTCCTCGCCCGCCTCTTCTTCGACCGGCAGGAGGCGAGCGACGAGTTCATCGACATCACCGTCACGCAATGGCTCACCACGATCGACCGCGCCCGCAACGCGGGACGCTGTTGACGCACCGCCGGCCGACGACGGGCGATATCCGATGTCCCGGGGCGGCAGGGCGTGGCAGCATGCCGTCATGTCGACGAGCGAAGCCCCCGCCACGGTGGCCCGAGCGGTGCAGGAACTGCGGGAGATGGCCCATGAGTGGGTGGACGGAGGGCACGCTGACGCCGAGGTCCTGATCGCAGCTGCCCAGCGCGCCGTGATGGCCGGCGTCGACACGCCGTCGCTGTGGCACCTGGGCGCACTGAGCCGTTGCGAGCACGACGAGGCACCGGAGTTGTTCGGCCGGGTCATGGACGAGCTCGGTTTCGGTTTCCACCCGCCCGAGGGCTACTGGGAGAGCCGGCTTGCGCTCGCCCGCTGGTGGGCCTCCGAGATCGTCGACGGGTGGCTCGACCCCGCGGAGGGCGCTTCGCTCATCCTCCACGAGGTCGCCGAAGCCTACGGGGGCTGCGAGGAGTTGGAACCGCTCATCGAAGCGGTGACGGCGCTGGGAGAACGCGGCGGGCGGCAGCGGCCCCCGGAGGAGGTCACCGCGCAGCTGCTCCGGGCCGCCCGCGAACTCGTGGCCCGCATCCCGCCCCCCGCCCGCCCGTCCTGAGGACGCGGGGACGCCGGCCGGTTCGCCGGGCCGGGCTCAGCCGCGTGCGGCGACCGCCGCCTCGAGGAAGGCCCAGCCGTCGACCTTTGTCTCCCGCCTCTCCCCCGGTTCCCATCCGCGGGCCAGGGCCGTGTCGAGCAAGAACCGTACGGTGCCGGGTTCGTGCAGGTTCAGGGCGCCGATGCCGACGGCACCCACCTCCCCCGACCCCGTGGTGAAACCCGAGACGTACCGGCCGGGGCCCTCGTCGAAGACGAAGCGCAGCACGCCGCCCGTGCCCGACGGGTGACGGCGCAGGGTGAGGGTCTTGCGGCAGCCGCCGTCGTCCAGCACGCAGTGGCCGTGGCGGATCGTCCACATGTAGGTGCGCCCGTCGGCGACGAGCCGACGGGCCGCCTTCGAAGAGCGGGGCATGCGGGCGAGCGTACGCGGCCCGGCGGGCCCGACCCCAGCGGGTTCTCCCGCTCAGCCCTCGCGACGGCCCTGCAGGGACGCGCGTACCTCGCGGGCCTTGCGGGTGCCGAGCAGGTCGAGGACCTTTGCCACGGTGGTCGCCGGGTGTCCGGCCAGGATCTCGGCGGCCCGGTCCGGCGGGAGCGGGTCGACCTGTTCGGCCAGCCGCTCGGCGAGCGGCGCCTCCGTCGGCGCGCTGCGCGCAGAGGGCAGCGCTGCACGGGCGGGCGGTGCGGCCGGAAGCCGGGCGGGCGCAGGCGCGGGCGCCGGGGCCGGGGCGGCGAAGTCCGGCAGGGGGTGACCGGGCGGCCAGGGGCTGCGGTGGACCAGCGCCGCCGTGATGACGCACAGCCAAGGGGCCCAGGCCCCGGAGAACAGCAGGGGCGCACCCCCGTTGAAGGTGAGGTTCACCGCCCGGCCGTCGGAGGCGGGGGTGAGGGCGAGGAGGTGCTCCAGCCAGTACACCTCGGCGCCGGTACCGAAGAATCCGACGAGCCTGCGGTCCGTGAGCACCACCCTGATCTCGCCCTCCCACCGCCACTGGATCTCCGCCATGCGTTGGGCCTGCCGACGCGTCCGGGCGTTGTGCAGCTCGCCGGTGAGGACGCCGAAGGCCATGAAGAGGGGGCCGCCCTGGACGGCGTATCCGGAGGAGTACTCGACGTTCGTGCCGTAGAAGGCGTGGCAGCCGACCACGAGGTCCGCGTACTGGGTCTCCCCCGGCTGGGTCACCATCGTCGGCGTCATCGGTGCCAGGGGATTGCCGGAGGAGAGGTGTGTCACGAGGCTGCGGACGGCCTCGTCCGGTGACTCCTGTGCGCGTCGACGGTTCAGCCATCCCATCGCGATTCCCCCGTCCTGAACGGCCCATCCAGCCAACGGCGTTGTCCTCACCGTTCGTCGGCCCCGAGCGTATCGGCGGAGCCGGGCGGCCGCGGGGGAATGGCCGTATCGGCCGCGCCGCCGCCGAGCGGGCCCCGGGCGAGCCCCGGAGCCTCGCCGGGCCCGTGAACTCCCGCCGCGGCTGACGTCTTGGTCGCACTGGAGGGGGCGCTGGAGTTCACCGGCGGCGGCGAACGTCTGCACCGTGAATTTCACGGCGGACAGCAGCCGATGCCTTGACCCATTCCGTGCCCGTCTGCCCGGTCGGGCCGCCGCGGACGAAGCGACCCCTTTTCCGGAGCGCGGCAGAACAGTTCCGCCTGCGTCCAAGGGGGCGGGCTCGTCCATGAGGCAGGCGGGCACCGGGAGCGCAATAGGCGATATGCGGAACGGCGGAATATCAATAGGCCGGTCTCAGGGGCATGGCTTCAACAAGCAAGTCAAGACTTACCTTTGGAGAGCCTTGACCGTAGGGTGTGGCCCGAATCGAAGGAGCTTCCTGTTGTCAGAAATGAATGATCCTGCTGTGCGTGCGGTTGAATCGGAGCAGGATCACGTGTCCTCCTTGTACGAGTTGCTCACCGAGCGGATTTCCGAGGCGCGAGTACAGCGTGCGAGTGTGCTGAAGGCCAAGGCGGACGGCGCCGGTGAGGCGTACGAGAGAGAAATCGCCGCCGAGCGTCTGGCCAAGGAAATCGGCCGGCTGGAGGGTGCCGAAAAGGGGCTGGTCTTCGGGCGCATCGACTGGACGGACGGCACGGCCCTGCGCATCGGGCGGATCGGACTGCAGACGGAGGAGGACGACCTGCCGCTGCTCGTGGACTGGCGCGCGAACGCGGCGCGGCCCTTCTACGAGGCGACACCGGTCCATCCGATGGGCCTGCGGCGGCGCCGGCACCTGCGCCTCGACGAGCGCACGGTCATCTCGGTGAGCGACGAACTGCTGGACGGGACCGCCCCGACCGACGAGGACGTCGTGGGAGACGGGCCGTTGACCGAGGCCCTGTCGGCACGGCGTACGGGCAGGATGCACGCGGCCGTCGCGACGCTGCAGGCCGAGCAGGACGAGATCATCCGCTCCGCCCACCGCGGGGTGACCGTGGTGCAGGGCGGGCCCGGCACCGGCAAGACGGTGGTCGCCCTGCACCGGGCGGCCTATGTCCTGTACGCGTTCCCGCGCGCCGCGCAGGAGGGTGTCCTGGTGGTGGGCCCGAACGCCCGGTTCCTCGCATACATCTCCCAGGTCCTTCCCTCGCTCGGCGAGAACGACGTCGTTCTGGCGACCTGCCGGGAACTGGCCGGAGTGTCCACGGACATGGTGGGCCCGTTCGAAACGGCGCGCCTCAAGGGCGGCTGCGACCTCGCCGACGCCTTGGCCGGCCTGCTGCGGGTCCACCAAGCGCCCGCCGGTGACTTCACCGTGCGGGTCGGACAGGAACTGGTCCGCCTCTCCGGCGAGGAGGTCGCCACGGCACGCGACGCCGCCGTGGCGGCCGTACAGGGGCACAACCCCGCGCGCCAGGTCTTCAAGGAGCTCTTGGTCGACGCCGTCACCGACGCGGTGCAACGGGACATGGGCGAGCTCCTGGAGCAGATCGACGCGGATTCCGAAGCGATGACGGGCATCGACCTCGACCGGTTCACGGGAACCGCCCGGCGCCGTGCGGAAGGTGCGGCCGACCCGGGTCCGGTCCACGACCTGGACCTGGACGCCCTCCGGGCCGATCTCCTCGACGACGCCGGCGTCGACCGGGCGGTCGAGGGGTTGTGGCCGCGGCTGGCACCCGGTGACCTCGTGAAGGCGCTCCTGACGGACGGCGACGCTCTTGCCGAGCACCTGCCCCGCCTGACCGCGCAGGAGCGGTCCCTTCTGCTGCGCGGTCCCGAGGACCCGTGGACCGATGCCGACGTGCCGTTGCTGGACGAGGCGGCGAGCCTGGTCGACGGCCCTCCCGAGCGGACGTACGGGCACGTCGTCGTCGACGAGGCGCAGGAACTGACCGCCATGCAGTGGCGGATGGTCGTCCGCCGCTGCCCGGCACGGTCCATGACGCTGGTGGGTGACTTCGCCCAGGCAGGGCCGGTCGCGACGGCACGCGGCTGGAAGGAAGCACTGGGCCCGCACCTCGGACCGCGGTTCACCCTGCACGACCTGACCGTCAGTTACCGCACCACGCAGGAGATCCTGGAGAGCGTCCGGGACCTGCTCGCGCGGATCGCTCCGGACCAGAAGCCCACGCGGTCGCTGCGAAGCGGCGAGAGCCCCCGCACCGTGACCACGCCTGCGGACGGGTTGGTCGACGCCGTCGTCCGGGAACTGCGCGCCCAGAGCACCGCGCACCCGGGCGAGCTGCTGGGAGTGATCTGTGCGGACACCAGGGTGAGCGAGCTGACGGCCCGGGGCATCGCCCAGCACGCCCGCATAGTGCCGGCGTCCGAAGCACGCGGCCTGGAATTCGACGGGGTCGTCGTCGTGAACCCGGAGGAGATCATCACGACCCGCCCCGGTGGGGAAAGGGACGTGTACGTGGCCCTGACCCGGGCCACCAAGCGCCTCTGCACCATCACCGTCCAGCCCGGTGGGATCACCAACCGGTGCGGTCGGGCATGAGGTGCTGTTGCAGCCAGTCCGCGGCGGCACGCCGGTAGAGGCGGCGGTTGTCCGCCCGGAGGAAGTCGTGGCCCTCGTTGCGGAGGGTGAGCAGCTCGGCCGGCACCCCGCGGTCGCGCGCGGCGCGGACGAACTGCTCCGACTCCGCCGGCGGGACGTTGGTGTCGTGCTCGCCGTGGACGGCCAGCACGGGTGCCCGCAGCCGGTCGATGCGGCTCATCGGGGACAGGGCGCGCAGCAGGGCCGCGTCGTGCTCGGGGTGGCCGTACTTGGCCGCCGCGGACTGGGCGATCCACGGCTCGGTGCCGGCGAAGAACGTGGCGAAGTCGGACATGCCGCAGACGGCGACGCCGGTGCGGAACAGCTCGGGGTGCCAGACCAGCGACGCCATGGTGAGGTAGCCGCCGTACGAACGGCCCATCACCGCGAGCCGCAGCGGATCGACGTACCCCCGGGCGACGAGGTGGGCGGCGCAGTCGGCGACGTCCTCGATGGCCGCGAAACGGCCGGGGCCGAGGTCGGCGTCCACGAAGGACCGGCCCCAACCCGATGAGCCGCGCACGTCGGGGGCGAAGACGTCGATGCCCCGGCCGAGGATCTCGTGGTAGAGGGGGCTGAACACCGGTCGTTCCTGCTCCTCCGGACCACCGTGGAGGTGGATGACGCAGGGGGCCGGTCGTCCCGGGGCCCGTTCGCGTGCCCGGTAGTACCAGCCGCCGAGCTTGAGACCGTCGCGGGCGTGGCTGCGCAGGGGCTCCGGGCGGACGGGCGGCCGCCCGGGTGGCGCCGCGTCCTCGTCGGTCGCCGTCCAGGCGGTGCGCACGGGGTCGTAGTCGCCGGTCACCTCCCAGATGCCGGGCCTGCGCAGGGACCCGGACAGGGCGGCGAACAGGCCGCCGCGTGCCACGGGGGCCATGCGGGTGACCACCTCGTGGGGCAGCGGCGAGGGGTGGCGGGGTCCGACGGGCTCGAATCCGTCGGAGCTCGGCAGGCCGACGCTCTCCAGCTCGCTCGCGCCGTGCACGTTCCACGCCAGGAGCGCCCAGCGGCCGTGGTCGGGCAGGGTCAGCAGGTCGAGGGCGGTCTCCTCGCGCTCCGCCGCCACCGAGAGGGCCTCCATGGTGCCGTTCTCGTCCAGCCGGGCCCTGAGGAGCGCGGCGAACTCGCGGTCGGCGTCGCTGCGCAGCCACAGGGTCCGCGAGTCGGGGGCGAGCCGGCCGATCCAGGGATCGCCGTCGGCGACCGCCAGCCGGAAGGTGATGCGGCCCGTGACGCGGTCCAGGAGGAGGGCCTCGCGGCGGCCGCGCGGGCCGCGGCGCAGCAGGACGAACCGGCTGTCGGCGCCGATGTCGCACGCGCGCAGGGAGGCGGCACCCGGCTCGCTGAACAGCAGGGCCGGCGCCTGGACACCGTCGGGGTCGACGAGGTAGACGGCCAGGCGTCCGCCGGCACCGGTCACGGCTGCTGCCGGCGTGCCGTCGGGTGTCACGGCGGGACGGCCCGGCAGGGGGGTGAGCAGCGGGGGCCCGGTCCCCGGCCCCGCCGGCGCGCCGTTCCCGCCGGTGGGAGGGGCGGGCGTGCCGAGGAAGGTGGCCTGGCCGTCGCGCGGGTCGCGTTCCGCCCACCCGGTCGGCAGGGGGGTGCCCCCCGGGCCCGCTCCGGCGTCCTGCGGCATGTGGCCCCCGCCGCTGTGGGCGCCCGCGGCGCCCGGCTCGGCGATGGTGACGGCGAGGAGGGCCCCGTCGCGGGTCCAGGCGCCCAGGTGGGCGGAGGCACCCGGCTGGGCTCCCGCGAGCACCTGCCTTCCGGTGCCGTCCGGTCGGACGACCAGCACCCGGGTGTGTTCGCTGCCGCCCGGCGCCGAGGTGTACGCGATCCAGCGGCCGTCGGGCGACCAGGACACCTCGGTCACGGGGTCCGGGTCCGCGTCGAGGATGCGGGCCGTGCCGCCGTGGGCGGGGCCGCTCCACAGCTGGGGTACGCCGGCCCGGTCGCAGATGTACGCCACGTGGTCGCCGGTGGGGTCGGCCGAGGGGTACCAGCAGCCGTGGGCCTTGAGCACGGGGGGCAGGTCCACGGCGGCTGCGGTGTCGGCCAGCCGGAGCGGGACGGGTGCCGCGGCCGGGCCCTGTGCGGACACGCGTGCCGGATCGGGGGCGGAACCGCCGTCCGGGGCCTGCGGGCCCGGCCCCGGAGGGCGTCCGGAAGACGGTCGTTCCACGTACGGCGGTGGGGGTGCGGCCGTCGCGGCTTCGGGCCGGGCCGCCCGACCCCCCGGCGCGGCGGCGTCGGCGGTCCGGGCGGGGTCGTGCCGTTCGGAGCGGTCCAGGGACATGTAGGGCCTCTTCGAGGGCTGCCGGGGGCTTCCGGGAAAGCCGGGGACTTTCACCGTGCGGTGTCAGTCGACGCCGTGGGTCTGCAACCAGATCTCCAGCGAGGCCACCTGCCACAGGGTGCTGGCTCCGCGTTTCGTGCGGTGGCGCGCGGGGTCGGCGAGCATGCGGGCCACGCGGTCCTGGTCGAAGAGGCCGCGTCGGCGGGCCTCCGGGGCGGTCAGGGCCTCGCGTACCCGGGTGAGCACCGGTTCGGCCATGTGCCGGACCGCGGGAACCGGGAAGTACCCCTTGGGCCGGTCGACGACCTCGGCGGGGAGGATCCGGCGGCCGATGTCCTTGAGCACGCCCTTGCCGTTCTGCGCCAGCTTCAGCTCCGGCGGGCAGGCCGCGGCCAGCTCGACCAGTTCGTGGTCGAGGAACGGCACCCGCGCCTCCAGGCCCCAGGCCATCGTCATGTTGTCGACGCGCTTGACCGGGTCGTCGCTCATCAGCGTCTGGACGTCCAGGCGCAGGGTCGCGTCGAGCGCGGTCTGCGCGCCGGGGGCCGCCATGTGGGCGCGGACGAAGTCCCGCGAGGCGTCGCGCTCGGCCACCATGTCGGGGTGCAGCAGGGAGGCGACGCCCGTGTGCGTGCGGTCGAAGTAGACGTCCGCGTAGGCGTCGGCCGCGTCGGCCCGTCCGGCCGCGGCGATCTCGGGGTACCAGTGGTAGCCGGCGAACACCTCGTCCGCGCCCTGCCCGCACAGCACCACCTTGACGTCCTTGGCGACCTGCTCCGCCAGCAGGTGGAACGCCACGGCGTCGTGGCTGACCATGGGCTCGCTCATCGCGCCGATCGCCGCCTCCAGCGCGGTGGGGAGCCGGTCGGAGGCGATCATGAACTGGCGGTGGTCGGTGGAGAACTTGCGGGCGACCAGGTCGGAGTAGTGGAACTCGTCGCCCTCCTCGCCCCGCTCCGACTCGAAGCCCATCGCGAAGGTGGCCAGGTCACCCACCCCTTCCTCCGCCAGCAGGGCCACGATCAGGCTGGAGTCCAGTCCGCCGGACAGCAGGACGCCCACCGGCACGTCCGCGACCATGCGGCGCCGTACGGCCGTGCGCAGGGCCTCTTGGACGGCCTCGCGCCACTGCTCCGGGTCGCTGCCCTCCTCGGGGCGGCGGGCGTACGGCGGCTGCCAGTAGCAGTGGTCGCGGTGCGTCCCGTCCCGTTCGACGATCCGGACGGTGGCCTGCGGCAGCTTGCGTACGCCGGACAGCACCGTCCGGGGCGCCGGAACCGTGCCGTGCCAGCTCAGGTACTGGTGGAGGGCCACCGGGTCGAGGGAGGTGTCGACTCCGCCGCCCGCCAGCAGGGCGGGCAGGGAGGAGGCGAACCGCAGGCGGTCGCTGTCCTGGGTGAGGTACAGCGGCTTGATGCCCAGGCGGTCACGGCCCAGTACGACGCGCCCGGTGTCGTGCTCCACCAGCGCGAAGGCGAACATCCCGACCAGGCGTTCGACGCAACCCGGTCCCCACTGGCCGTAGGCCTTGAGGAGGACCTCCGTGTCGGACCCGGAGAAGAAGCGGTGTCCGAGCCCTTCGAGCCGGCCGCGCAGCTCCCGGTAGTTGTAGACGCAGCCGTTGAAGACGCCGGAGATGCCCAGTTGTGGGTCGGTCATCGGCTGGGCACCGCTCTCGGTGAGGTCGATGATCTGCAGGCGGCGGTGGCCCAGGGCCACCGAGCCCTGCGACCACAGGCCTCTGCCGTCGGGACCTCGGTCCTCCATCTCGTCCGTCATGCGCTCGACCGCGGCGACGTCCGGCCTGCGGCCGTCGAAGCGGACTTCCCCGCTCAGGCCACACATACGGCACCACCCGATCCATTCGTGCTTCGGGGCTGCCGCATCACTGCGGGCGCCCGTCCGTCCGGAGCCCAAGCCAGCTCGACCATGACGTTCACTCCCGTGCCCTGGGCCGGTGCCGTACGACTCCGGCCGAACAGGCGATCGACGTACTGGGCGCATGCCCGCCACACCGCCCTTGATGCGGGCAGGTGCGCAATCGCCGCTCGGGGCGGAGCGCCGGACCGTCCGGCTGCGACCCCGCGGACGCTGCGGGCGCCGGGTGAGGCTCTGCGTCGCCCGGCCGTGGCCCTTGCCCGGCCGCCCCGCCCTGGTGGGCGGAGGGCGGGGTGCCGGCACTTCGTGGTGCCGTCCCGCCCGTTCCGTCGGCGGTCGAGCTCGACGCCAGATTACCCGGCGGTGCCCGGGACAGCATGTCACCGACCGAACCCGCACCGCTTCCGGCGCCCGTACCGCAGGCGTCAGGCCCCCGGAGCGGGGAGAATGTCGACATTGGTCCGTTCGTGTTCGTCGGCGGCCCTCCGGCGGGCGGCAGCAGGGACCAGCAGCCCGTGGGAACGGGCGTCACACAGCGTCGGGCCCCGGGACGCGCCTGCGTCCCGGGGCCCGGACGATCAGCGGTCGTCCCGCCGGCCGGTCAGTTGCGCGTCCAGCCTCCCGGGCCGACCCACACGGTCTGCCCGTTGCGCGTCGGGACGACGTCGTAGCGGGCCACGGCCTGGTAGTAGCCGCCGCCCGGCCGCTTGCAGAAGAGGTTGCCGATGACGGTGTTGCGCTGGCCGAGCGCGACCTTGCCGTAGACCAGGTCGTCACCCCAGTCCCAGTTGGTGTTCCAGTAGTCCGTGTACGCCTGGATTCCCGTGACGGTCGCGTTCGGGCAGTTCCCGAGCCACTTCGGGAAGGAGATGTAGACCCAGCCGTAACTGGCCGCATGGGCGGTTCCCTGGGTTGCGGCCGCGCCACTGAGGGCCAGGCCGAGCACCGACAGGGCCACCGAGAGCTTCTTGAGCCGTGCTGTGAGCATGCACCCGTCCCCACTTGCCTTGACACCATCTGCCTCCGGGCCACGCACCGATCAGCTCGCGGTGGTGTTCCGGAAGCCCGATCCTGTGGGTGCACGGAGGTCGATGGCGGAAGCACGGCGTACTCCACACCCATCCGTGATGACTAGTTCTATTTTCCGCCTTGTCGTCGACCGGATTTCGCATGGTCGATCGATGGCCGTTCGAGGGAACTGCACGACCACCGCTCACTTGAGGCCGCTGAGCATCACCCCCCGGATGTAGTACTTCTGCAGGAGCAGGAAGAGGATCAGGACCGGCAGGATGCTCAGGACGAGACCGGCCATGACGATCGGCATGGTGCGGGTCGGGTCCACGTAGTCCTGCAGGAGCTGGATGCCGACGGGCAGCGTCATCACGTCCGGGTTGGCGGTCGTGACGAGCAGCGCCCAGATGTACTCGTTCCACCCGTGGACGAACGTCAGCAGACCGAGCGTCAGCACGACCGGCCTGGTCTGCGGCACGACGATCCGCCACCACACGGCGAACTCGCCGGCGCCGTCGATGCGCGCGGCCTCCAGGACCTCGTCCGGGACGGAGACCATGAACTGGCGCATCAGGAAGATGCCGAAGCCGTTGACGAGGAACGGCATCGCGAGCGCCGCGATGCTGACGGTCAGGCCCGCGCCCCCGCGGCCGAACAGGTCGTTGCCGCCCGCCAGCGGCCAGTGCACCAGGATCAGGAAGTGCGGGATGAAGAAGAGGAACGGCGGGAACATCATCGTCGACAGGACGAGCCGGAAGATCAGGTCCCGGCCGGGAAAGCGGAGTTTGGCGAGCGCATAGCCGGCGAGTGACGAGGTGAGCAGCACCGACCCGGTGATCACTGCGGTCGCGATGACGCTGTTGCGGAAGAGGACCGGCAGGTCGAGCTGGTCGATCGCCGCCCGGTAGTTCGACAGGTCGAACGCCTCGGGCAGGAACCGGTACGGCAGCGTCCCGGCCTCGCCGGCCCCCTTGAACGACGTCATCACCATGTCGAGGAACGGCACCACCGTGAGCACGGCGCCGGTCACGACCACCAGGTACGAGAACCACGGGAAACGGCGGCGGATCATGCGTCCTCCCCCTTGCGCCGGAAGATCCACAACTGCACGAGGGTGACGACGAGGACGACGACGAACAGGACGAAGGCGGCGGCGCTCGCCGGGCCCCAGTGGCCGTACGAGAAGGCCTGACGGTACATCTCCAGGGCAGCCACGTTCGTCGCGTCGCCCGGTCCGCCCTTGGTCATCACGACGATCAGCGCGAACGACTGCAGACCGCCGATGAGCTGGGTGATGCACACGAGCAGCAGGGACGGCCGCAGCAGCGGCAGCGTGATCTTCCAGAAGACGGTGACCGGCCCTGCGCCGTCGAGCTCCGCGGCCTCGTAGTACGACGCGGGAATGGACTTCAGCCCGGCGGTCAGGACGAGGATCGCCGAGCCGACCGAGGCCCAGGCCTGGACGACCACGACCGAGGGAAGCGCGGTGCCCGGGTCCTGGAGGAAGGCCACCGAGCCGAGTCCGAGGGTGTTGAGGACTCCGTTGACGAGGCCGCCCGGTTCGTACATGTACTTCCACACGTTGCCGACGGCGACGACGGTCGTCACGATCGGCAGGAAGTACAGGGTGCGCCACAGGCCCTGGAACCGCAGGGTGTCGATGCAGGTGGCGACGACCACGGAGCCGGCGAGCGCGAGGACGACGGTGCCGAGGGCGAACAGCAGCGTGTTGCTGAGGACGGGCGCCAGGAACGTCGATCCGTCCGCGAAGAGGCTCGTGAAGTTGTCCGTGCCGACGGGTCGGATCTCGCCGAGGTCGAACCCGGCCCAGCGGGACATCGACAGCAGCAGCGCGAAGCCGAGCGGCAGGATCAGGAAGACGGCGAAGAACAGCAGCGTCGGCGCCAGGAAGAGGTAGGCGACGACGACTTGGCGGCGCCGGGTGCGGGCGCGTCCGTCGGTGGCGGGTCCGGCGGACGGCGTGCCGGGCGCCGCCCGCTCGGTCGTCGCCGGCGTCAGGGTGTTCACCATGAGCGCGACACCTCTCGATCGACCTGGCGGCGGGTGGTGCGCAGGGCCTGGTCGACCGTCTGCTGACCGGTCCACAACGCCTCGATGTTCGTGCGCAGCAGCGACTTGGCCTGTTGTGCGCCGGGGACGTTCGGCTCGGGCACCGAGTACGCCAGCGCGTCCAGGAAGGGGCGCAGGTTCGCATCTCCGTGTGCGCCGAGGAGCGTGCGCATGTCGTCGGCGCGGCCGGTCAGGGAGCCGACCGACACCTGGAGGGCGCTCATCCGGGTCGCTTTCCCGGCCGTTCCGGCGCCCTTCACGTTCACCTTCTCGGTGTTGAGCCAGCGCAGGAACTCCCAGGCGGCGCCCGGGTGCTTGCTGGCCGCGTTGACCCCCAGCATGAAGCCGGTGGAGAGCGTGGCGCGCTCGCCGTCCGCCTCGGGGAGGGGCAGCGGCGCGACCCCGACGTCGCGGTAGTCCGCGCCCATCTGGCTCTTCAGGCTGCCGGTCCACCAGCCGGCGCTGACCACCATGGCCACCTGCCCGGAGCGGAACGCCTTGTAGACGTTGACACCGGGGGCGCTCGCTCCCCCGGTGACGAGGCGGTGCTCCAGGTCGAACACGGCCCGGCCGGCCGGCGAGTCGATGGCGGTGCTCCTGCCGTCCTCGGAGACGAACGTTCCGCCGGCGGCGTTGAGCAGGGCGAGGGTCTGGCCGACGGTGGTGGAGTCGTCGGCGGTCGACAGTCCGAAGCCCTGGACCAGGGTGTTGCCGTAGCGGTCGCGGCGGGCGGTGCGGTAGGCGGTTTCCTCCAGCTCCCGCCAGGTGCGCGGCGGGCCGTCGATGCCGGCTTCGCGCAACAACCGCTTGTTGTAGTAGAGGGCGTACGTCTGCACTTCGGTGGGGTAGCCGTAGACCCGGCCGCCTACCGACGCCGCGCCGACCGCGGCTCGACCGTAACCGCGCGAGATCTCCTCCGCGTGCTCGGACGGGGCGGGTCGCAGGACCCCGGCCCGCACGAGCTGGCCGTTCCACAGGCAGTACGGGTGGAGGATGTCGGCGCCCTGGCCCGCGGCCTGCCGGACCATGAACGTGGTCAGCAGGTCCGTGAACTCGACGGCCTTGGTCTGCACCTTGACCCGGTCGTGGGTGGCGTTCCACTCGTCGACCGGGCCCTGCAGGGCCTCCTTGAGCACCCCGCTCGCGTAGTGGGAGAGCAGGGTGAGGACGATCGGGTCGCCGGGCCGCCCGGTGCCGCGGTGCGGTGCGGAGCATCCGGAGGCGAGCAGCGCCGCCGGGAGGGCGAACGCGAAGTGACGGCGGCTCGGGCCGCCGCCGGAACCGCCGCGGGAACCGCCGCCGCGGGACGGCGTCACCGAGCGGCCTCACGGCGCATCACGCGGAACACCCGGGTCGTGGTGAAGCCGGTCTTGCGGTACATGCTGCCCGCCGGGGACTGCGCGCCGGTCCACAGGAACCACGCGGAGTGCGCGCGGCGCGCCCGCATCCTTTCCAGGACCAGGTGCAGGAGGACCTCGCCGAGGCCGGTGCCGCGCATCTCCTCCAGCACCCCGATCGGACCGAACCGCTCGTCCACCGCGTCGAACGCGCCGTGCATCGCCCAGCCGACCAGGCGGTCCGCAGGGTCCCGTACGACGACGATCCGGTCGAGCGGCGTGCCCGCGGCCAGACAGGCCCGGATCGTGCAGGCCCAGTCCGGGCCGAAGTGGGTGCCTGCGAGTGCGAAGAGGTCCACCAGGTCGTCGTCGGACGGGGTGGCGAACCGGTAGCCCGTGGTCGTCAGTTCCTCCATGCGGCGGGCTACGTCCTCGGGGAAGCGGTAGCCGACCAGGCCGCGGTCCATCGCCGCCGCCTCGTACAGGGTGCTGAAGCCCAGGGACTCCAGGAGCCTGGCCGCTTCCGGGTACGCCTCGGCGTCCAGGCCGGGGAGGACGTAGTTCGGGGTGTACGAGGAGAAGTCGACCCGGGTGCGGCCGTGGCCGTGCAGCCAGTCCAGGGCGTCGGCCAGCAGTCGGCGGCCGAGGCCGCGCCCGCGGGCGGCCGGGTCGACGAAGAAGAACGGGATCCAGCCCTGCTCCGGCTCCAGGTCGGTGCCGGCCATCGGCGTCAGACGGCGCACCGCGTAGGCCGCACCGACGACGCGGTCGCCCTCGACGGCGATCCGGAGTCCCTCCGGATCGAAGTTGGTGTCGAGCAGGACCAGGGAGCGGAAGCGGTCCGCGGTGATGGGGTCGGCCGGCGCACTGCGCCGCCACACCTCCACCAGCTGCGGCCCGTCGCCCGCGCGGAAGCCGCGGATGTGGGCGGGGGCCGTCGTCGTCAGATCGGTCATCGGCGGGGGTCGTCCTTCCATGCGCAGGTCAGGGGTAGAGCAGCACGCCGTCGCCGGCCCATCGGCCGGGTGGCACCGGCGGATCGCACAGCGGCAGGGGGTCGTCGCCCGCGTCGACGGCACGCCGCAACCGGTCGGACCCCCACAGCAGGTCGATGAAGGGACGCCGGTCGCTCCCTTCCGCACCGCTGTCGGGGGCCCGCCACGCGAAGTGGTCCGGGTACAGCCGCCGCAGCGTGCCGAGCATCGCCACGGCGGTGCGTACGGGGGCGAAGGCCTCGCGGTCGGTGACGTGGAGCTGGACTCCGCGCAGCAGCCGCCCGGTGTGTTTGTGGAAGGTCGGCACGAACCTCAGGTCGCGGAAGCGGACGCCGGGCAGGTCGAGCTCCGCGAGCGAGGGCGCGAAGCGCGCGTCGACGTACGGAGCGCCGACGATCTCGAAGGGCTGCGTGGTGCCCCGGCCCTCCGAGAGGTTCGTGCCCTCGAACAGGCACGTCCCGGGGTAGACGGTGGCCGCGGCGGGGGTGGGGATGTTCGGCGAGGGTGCGACCCACGGCAGGGCGGTCGCCTCCGCGTCCATGGAGCGCCGCCAGCCGACGGCCTCGATCACCGTCAAGTCGGCCGCGGTGCCCGCAGCGTGGGGCACGGCCGAGGCGTTGAGGTGCAGGGCGAGTTCGCCGCAGGTGAGGCCGTGCCGGACGGGTACGGCGGCGCGCCCGACGAAGCTGGCCCACGCCGGGTCGAGCAGGGGGCCCTCGCTGACGAGTCCGCCGATGGGGTTGGGCCGGTCGGCGACCACGAACCGTACGCCCGTACGGGCCGCCGAGACCATCAGGTCGAACATGGTCCACACGTAGGTGTAGAACCTGGCCCCGATGTCCTGCAGGTCGTACACCAGGGCGTCGACACCGCTGTCGAGCAGCAGTTTGTCGAGGAGCTCACCGCTGCACCGGTAGGTGTCGTGGACCGGTAGGCCGGTGGCGGGGTCCGCCCGAGCGGCCTCGCTCTCGCCGGCTTGACCGGTCCCGTGCAGTCCGTGCTCGGGACCGAACAGGGCGACCAGTCGCACGCCGGCCCGGAGCAGCGCGGGGGCGGCCGGGCGCAGGTCGGGCAGGACGCCGGTGTGGTTGGTGACCAGCCCGAGGCGGCCGGGCCCGGCGAGCCCGGGCGAGGCGTGCAGTCGTGCGATCCCGGTCGTCACCGCGACGTGGTCGTCCGTGGTCATCCTGTGCCCGTCTGCCGGTGACATCTCGAAGCCGCGGCAGGAAATTTACCGGTTTGTCCGGTAATTCCGCAATTATTTGCCAACAGGTCGCGCCGAGTGCGGCTCGGATCTTTCTGCGGTCGTCGGGCTGACGCCCCGTCGGACCCCACCCGACGGGGCGTCAGCCGCGCAGGATCGGCCAGTGCAGGTTTGAACCAGCCGCCAGAGGAAAGACGCCCCCTGCACCACGACCCCAGCAGCCCGCACGGGGCCCGTAGTTCTCCACAGGGCCCCGGAACCGTGCCACTGCGCACCGGCTCCCGGGCCTGTAGGGCGATGGGATCGGGGAGACCCGATCGGAGGAGTTGATCACGATGGCGTCGACGGGAACCGGTCACCGGGACGCGACCGTTCGCCGGGCGGACGAGCAGCCGTCGGCTCCGTGGCACGACTTCGGCCAGGTCATGGAACAGATGCTCGACCTGCTGCAGGGTCGCCGTCCACAGGACGGGGGTCCGGGGCGACGCAGGGCGACGGTGCACACGCGACCGACCCCCGAGGCGGGGCGGTAGGCGGCGGCGCGGAACCGCCGGCGCCGGGCACCGCGGGGCGGTCGGAGCAGGACCAGGCGCAGCGCCGGGGGGCCTCAGCAGTGGGCGGAGCTCGATGCGCGGTCGGTGCGCACCGGGCCGCACGGCCACGCCGTGCGGTCGGAGCAGGACCGCATCCTCCGCCCCAAGTCCCTGGTCGCCAGGGCGACTTGACACGGGGGGCACGCCCTGCGACCGGCCGGGAAGGCCACCTCGGTGCGGCGCGCGCGGACGGGCACCGCGCCCCGGAGAACGAACGCGTCCCGCACGCCGTCCGCAGGGCGAACACCTCCCCGTCGACGGGACGCCCGTCGGGTTTCGGGTCCTCCTCGCAGGACAGACGCGCCTGTGAGACGGTGCCCGCCCGGGGCCGGGCGCCGCGCGGCGGACGGGTGCGCGTACGAGGCGCCCCGCAGGAGTAGCACCCGGCACCGGTGGACCGAGGGAGGGAAGACCATGGCACATCGACCGGCAGGCGACCTGACGGGAGAGGAGGCCCGAGAGGTCACCCGCCGCGTGCTGGCCGCACACGGCGTCATCGGTCCGGATCTCGACGACGCCCTCCTCGTGGTCACCGAGCTGGTCTCCAACGCCCGGCGCCACGCGGGCGGCGTCACCGCCTTCCGGATCCGCTGCCGACCGCCCCGGGCCGCCGTCGAGGTCTGCGACGCCGACCAGGGCGTGCCCGTCCACTACCCCGCCGCGGCCGACGTCCCCGGCCGTTTCGGCTGGTTGATGGTGAACCGGCTGGCGGAACACGTGACCGTGGACACCGGGCCCTCCGGGAAGACGATCACTGTCGTGGTCGCCGCCCGCACCACCGTGGAGACCCCCACGGCGCTTCGCGGTCCACCCCGGTGACGGCACGACCCCGTCCGGCGAGCGGGCTCCGGAAGCCGCCGCCCGGGCTGGCGAGGCGGCCCTGCAAGGACGCGGCGATCACGGGCGCGGGCCCGTCGGCCACCTGGGGGCCCGCCTCCCCGAGCGCCCTCGTGCAGCCCGGCGAAGCGCCCGGGCGAGCGGTCGCGTCAGCCGTGCATGCGGGACTGCGCGCAGGGCAGGTGCCCGACATACCGAGGAGGTGGGCCATGATGACGGGCAAGGAGCACGCGGAGCCCACACGCCTGAGCCCGGGCCGGTTCGTGGTGCGCGTGCGAGGCGACATGGACTACGACCACGCGGAGCAGCTCAGGGCCTCACTGACGGCGGCCCTGTCCGTGGCCCCCGAAGGCTGGGACCTCGTCGTCGACCTGCAGAACTCGTCCTTCTGCGACTCCGCAGGGCTGAACGCGCTGCTGGCCGCCAGGCAGGAGGCCCGGGAGGCGGGGCGCGACCTCGTCCTCGCGGCGCCCAGTCACCAGATGGTCAGGATGCTGGAGCTCACCGGGTCGACCCACCTGTTCACCCTCGCCCCGGCGGTACCGGCCTGAGCCGCCGCCTTCGGGTCAGCGCGGCCGCAGCCCGTCGAAGACGACCTCGAAGATCCGCTCCCGGGGCTCCGGATCGGCTCCGAGCTGTTCCATCGCGCTGCCGGTACCGGCCAGGAGGGCGAGGAGCTCCGGCATCCCCAGCTCCGGGCGGACCGCCCCCGCTCCTTGCGCCCCGGCGAGCAGATCGGCCAGCCGGGCCTGGATCTCCACGCTCGGCCCGTGCAGGGACGCATGGACGTCTACGCCTGCCGCGGCCAGGTACTTGGCGAACTCGCTCTTGCCCGCGGACTGTTCCACCACCAGGCGGAAGCAGGCGAAGAAGGCCTCGGCAGGCCCGGCCTCGGCGGCGAGCCGCGCGGTCCGGGCTGCGATCTCCTCCAGTCTGCGCACCATCACCGCCTCCAGCAGGGCCTCCTTGGTCGGGAAGTGCCGGAAGAGGGTGCCGACCCCGACCCCTGCGGTCCGGGCGATCTCCTCGGTCGTCACGCCGACACCGCGGGTGGTGAACACCTCCGTGGCGGCGTCCAGCAGCCTGGCCCGGTTGCGGGCCGCGTCCGCGCGCAGCGGGCGTTCCTGAGCGCCACCCATCCGTCTCCCACCTTTCGCCGTCGACGGCGGAAACCCGCCCTGGACAACCGGAGTCGCCAGTCCGTATCGTGAAAACGGAGTCGTTAGTCCGATTCTATCCATGATCCCACGGGAGGTTTGTCATGCCCGAAACGCCGTCACCGCGCGAGGTCTTCCAGAAGCTGATCGAGGGCATCGGGGCGGGCCGGTACACGGAACTGGCCGGGCTCTACGCCGAGGACGCGGTGGTGGAGACCGTCTTCGAGCCGGTCGGTCCCCGCCGGATCGAGGGCCGGGCCGCACTGGCGGAGCGGTTCGCGCTGGTCTCCGCGCATTCGCCCGTGGAGCTGACCCCGGCGAACGTGGTGGTCCGCGAGACCGACGACGCCGAGGTGGTCGTCGCCGAGTTCGACTACCACGTGCACCACCGGCCGACCGGGCGAACCTTCGACGCCGCCAACATCCAGGTACTGCGGGTCCGCGACGGGCTGATCGTCAGCAGCCGGGACTACCACGACCACCTCGCCCTCATCGTCGCCGGCGGCGGCCTGCCCCACCTGGTCGAGGCGCTGGAAGGCAAGTAGCAGCACGAGCCCGCCGGGGTTCCCGGTCCCGGAACGGTACGGCCGATGGCCGGTCCGTGCCCGCCGGAGGGGCCATGCGCACGGCGTGGCGGGCCCGGGGCGCCGGAGGGCTGGGTCATGCTCGGCCGTGTGAAGACTTCCCGACGTCTGACCGCGGTCGCGGTCGCGGGTCTGCTCGCCGCGCTGCCCGCGTGCTCGGAGTCCACGGGCCGTGGCGGCGGCGAGGCGGGTGCCCGTACCGGCGCACAGGCGCGGGCGGGGGCTCGTACCGGGGCGGACACCGGGCGGACGGGGGCTCCCGGTGCGGTGTTCCGCGGCGGGCACCCCGCCGCCGCGGGGGCCGGCGACCCGTACTTCCCCAGGCTCGGCAACGGCGGCTACGACGTCACCCACTACGCCCTGGACCTGGCCTACGACCCCGACAGCGGCCGCCTCGACGGCACTGCGGAGATCACCGCGAAGGCCACCGAGCACCTCAGCGCCTTCGATCTCGACCTCCTCGGCCTGAAGGTGCTGAGCGCCACCGTCGACGGCAGCAAGGCGCAGGTCCGGCAGGACGGGCAGGAGGTGACCGTACAGCCGCGCGACCACATCAAGAAGGGCACCGCCTTCCGCACCGTCGTGCGCTACACGGGCACGCCGGAGTCGATCACCCATGACAACGGGTGGCGCGAAGGCTGGCTGAGGACGGACAAGGGAGCGGTCGCGTTCGGTGAGCCGACGGGCTCGATGTCCTGGTTCCCGGGCAACCACCACCCGTCGGACAAGGCCTCGTACGACATCACCGTCACGGTCCCCAAGGGGGTCCAGGCGATCTCCAACGGGCAGCTGCGCGCCCGGCGCACCAGCGGCGACCGCGAGTCCTTCCACTGGCACCAGGCCGAGCCCATGGCGAGCTACGTGGCGACCGTGGCCATCGGCAGCTACGACATCAAGACGTCCCGGACCCGATCGGGCGTCCCGGTCGTGTCGGCGATGGACACGACCGCGGACGTGGACGAGGACGGAGCGGTGCTCGGCCGCTTCCCCGAGATCATGGAATGGGCGGAGAGGAGGTTCGGCCCCTACCCGTTCTCCGCAGCCGGGGTGATCGTCGATCAGGCCGCCGGCGTGCCCTACGCCCTGGAGACCCAGACCAGGCCGACCATTCCGGCCGACATCTTCCACACCACCAACGTGGTGCACGAACTGGCCCACCAGTGGTTCGGCAACTCCGTCACCCCGCGCAGCTGGCGGGACATGTGGCTCAACGAGGGCTTCGCGACCTATGCGGAGTGGCTGTGGACCGAGGACCACGGCGGGTCCACCGCCCAGGAGCACTTCGACCGCAACCACGCCAAGGCGGCGGACGACGACGAGTGGGACTTCCCGCCCGCCGAGCCGCCGACCGCCTCGGACATCTCCCGCCAACCGGTGTACGTGCGCGGCGCGATGGTGGTCCACAAGATCCGCCAGGCCCTCGGCGACGACGCCTTCCACAGCCTGGTGCGGGGCTGGACGCAGCGCCACCGCCACGGCCACGCCTCCACGGCCGACTTCACCTCGTACGCGGAGGCCGCGACCGGTCGGGACCTCGACCCGATCTGGGACGCGTGGCTCTACGGCGACGGCAAGCCCGCGTGAGGGGGGTGGACGCGGTGTCAGGTCCTGATGCGCCGGCGGGCGGTCGCGACGAGCTTCATGTACTTGTCCCAGTTCCAGACGGGCCCGGGATCCTCGTGCGTGGCCAGCGGGACCTCGACGTGGCCCACGATGTGGTCCCGGTCGACCGGCACGTCGTACTTCGCGCAGATCGTGGCCGTGAGCACGGCGGAGGCCTCGTACATCTTGTCGGAGTAGACGGGCTGGTCGATCCAGCCCTCGTGCTCGATGCCGATGCTGCGGTGGTTGAACCAGACGCTGCCGGAATGCCATGCGACGTCGCGTTCGCGCACGCACTGGGCGATCCGCGTGCCGGTCGCGCTGATCACGTAGTGCGCGGAGACCTTCTCGGTGGGGTCCTTGAACATGCGGAGCATGATCGGCATGTGGTCCGTCGTCAGGTGGATGACGACGTAGTCGATGGGATAGTCCTCGGGGCGGTTCGCGGGCGCGTAGTTGGACTCGGAGGCGTCGACCCAGACGGCGGGCGCGTAGTCCACCGAGGAGTCCCGCCGCCTGACCACGGACGCCCCTGCGGCACTGGGCGCCTTGGGCACGGGTTTCGGCCGCGCAGCCTTCACCCTCTCCCCGGGCACCGCCAGCTGCGACAGCCCGGCAGCGGCCAGAACCGTACCCGCCGCGCCGGCACCCCACAGCAGCCGTCGCCGGGTGAGCGGGCTGTCTTCCATGGCCACTCCTCATGAAGTCGGGCAGACGAAGAACGACACACCGCGAAACGTGACATCACGCAACATAAGCGGCGCATCCCGTAGCCTGATCCTTCACCAGGGCCCACACGCCAGCAAGCCGATCCCCGACCAATCGGCGCACACCCTCACCCCTGCCCCGGCCCGTCCCGGCCGACGGACGCCGCCCCGTTCCACCGCCGCACGGCCCGTCCGGCCCCTCCCCCGTCCGGGGTCTGCCGTCCGGCTCCGGCGGCCCGTTGCGTTTCCTGGGCGTTCCGAGGGAGGACTTCGCATTCCGGACTGGCGAAACCAGAATCGCCATTCGTATTATTTCGGACATGGAGCCGGTTGAACCTCGTACCAGCTGGACGTTCGTGACCCACCACGCCCGGATCCTCGCCATGATCCTCCGGGATCCGCAGATCCGGTTGCGGGACATGGCCACGGCCTGCCAGCTGACCGAGCGCGCGGCCCAGGCCATCGTCGCCGACCTGGAGACCGCGGGGTACCTCACCCGCGTCCGCCACGGCCGTCGCAACCACTACCAGGTCACGCCCGGCACCCTCTTCCGTCATCCGGCCGAGGGACACCACGAGATCGCCGACCTGCTGAACCTTCTGGCCGAGCTCCGCCCCCCGGGCGGTACCGCCGTCCCGTCCGGCGCGGACGGAGGCGGCCGGGCCCGGCATCCTCCACCGTGACCGCACCATCGGGGGCCCCGCCTCCTCCAGCGGTACCCACCTGCGGCACAGCCATCCGGAACCGGCCCGCTGTCCGGCCGATGCGTCATGGCCCTGCCGTGCCACAGCCCGAACGACTGCACGCGATCGCGTGGTATGGCTTCGAAAGGAGAGAGGCCATGGCCATCCCAGACGACCGCACACGCGCCACTCCCGCGGACGCCAACAGCGCCATCCCGTCCACCGCCGTCGCGGCCGTCGACGTCGAACGCGGCCCCGAGCGGGTCTTCGCCCACCTGCGCGGCGAGCTCGACCTCGACGGCACACCCGCCCTGCGCGAGGTCCTCACCACCGCCCTGGAGTCCAGCGGCACCGGCCTCGACATCGACCTGTCGGACGTGACCTTCTGCGACAGCTCGGGCCTCCACCTCCTCCTCGCCCTGAACGCCCTCGCCCACGACACCGGGAAGGCGCTGGTGCTCACCGCCCCGAGCGACCGCGTGGCCCGCCTGCTGGACATCACGGACACCCGCCGGCTGTTCACCGTCCGTGGCCGCCCCGAGCGACCGGCCGACAGCACCCCTGGGCAGTCCCGCACCGCGCCATCCGGTCCGGGCCCCGCGCAGCCGGGCGGCCTGACCGCCGACGCCGAGCGTCCTCGCCGGCCGCAGCCGCCGGAGGCGGTCCCGCTCGCCGAAGGCCTGTCGTTCTGCGACCTGTGCGGAAGCATCACCACCCCCGGCGAAGCCGTCCGCGGCCGCGTGCTCGACTCGTCCTTCGCCCATCCCCTCGATCCCGCGCAGGACGGCCGCCGGCCCGTGCTCGCCTGCACCCCGGCCCATCTCGTCGGCCTCCGGACCCACTACGGCAGGAAGCCCTTCGTCGACGAAGAGCTGTGGGCCGCCAAGATCGACCGCGCGATGCGCCGACGCCCCGGGGGCCTGAGCATCGGCAACCTCAGCAAGGAGACCGGCCTGAGCCTGCTGCAGATCGAGGCAGCAGCCGCATGGCGCCCGCACCCCCGCCGCCCCCCGGAGGACCTGCCCTGACCGCGGAGGGGCGCAGTTCAGGACGATGCCCTCCGGTGGGACGTACCCGTCAGCCCTGAGATCCGTGCGGTCCGCGCGATCCGCCCTGCTGCGCATCGCCGACGGGGGCGGGCTGCGGGTCAGGCCTGTTCCAGGTCAGGCTCACGGAGAAGTTGGCCGCGGTCGCGGTGCTGGCTATGACCACGTCGGCTTCGGCCGACAGCGACACCCCGAACTCCAGGGTGATCTCGTCAGGAGCGTTGGCCAGTCCCCGGAACCGCCCCACGAAGCTCTCCGCCACAGGCCGCACGGTGTCCAGCATCTGCCCGAACGACCGCTCGGCCCGCGCCACGGACCGGCCGCCGCGGCCGACCCGTACGAGGGCCTCGTCCACCTCGCGGATCTGCACCCGGATCGTCTCGCCGCCGCCACCGTCTTCGAGAGGCACTTCGACCGTGTGGACCGACCGTTCGCTCATTGCACCCTCCAACCATCGCCCGGAAGCTGGGATGGTAGCGAAACGGGTGCTCTCCGGGGCGGGAGTTGACGCACCATCAGGAAAACCGGCCCCGCGGGCGGGCGGCGCGCTGCGGCCCGGGAAAGGCCTCGGGCACACCAGCGCTTTCGCCGCCCCGGCCCCCGCACGCACTGCCACCGCGATCGCGGCCCCCACGGACATCGCCGGAAACGGGAACACCGTCGGTGACGGCCAGGGCGACACCGTCGGTGGGGAGGCCGTCTCCGGCGACGGCCAGAACAACGCCACCAGCGGAAATGCCACCGCCGGCGACGGCCTCCAGAAGCGGTACCGGACGGATTCGAGCCCCGCCGTCTACGTGGGCGGCACCCAGAAGGCCCCGCCCAAGCTGTACGCGGTCAAGCGTGCGGCCGCCTCCCTCTACGTGACCGACCTCAGGGGCGGGTGGTGACACCCCTTCCAGCACCGGGCCCCCCGCCGCCGCTCCCCGCGAGGCGGCGCAGGGCCTCCTTGCGGGTCAGGGGGGCGACGCGCGAGCCGTGCCGGTCCAGCCAGTCGACGACGAAGCGCGGGTCACGGGTGGAGGTCTCGCGCAGCACCCACCCGAGGGCCTTGCGCAGGAAGAACTCCCGCTCGTCCACGAGGGCGTCCGCGTAGCGGGCGAGTCGGCCGAGGTCGGGGCGGCCCGCACGGGTCGCGGGCAACAGGGCGAGGAGCGCGGAACGGCGGAGCCAGAAGTCGGGGTCCGCGATCCACCGGTCCAGGACGGCACCGACGTCGGGTCCGGGTGTACGGAGGACGATCGCGCCGGCGCCGTGGACGGCCAGGGGATCGACCAGCGCCCAGGTCCGGCACTCCCGCAGCAGGGCCTCGATCTCCGGGAGGTCACCGGCGTCGAGGGCGCCCCTGCCCGCGTACTGGACCAGGATCTCCACGGCCGCCCAGCGGTACTCGAACACGGGCCGGGCAGAGCCGTCGGGTGCGCGCCACAGCTCCCGGGCGAGGGAGCGGACGTCGGCGCCCGGGAGCGCTCCCAGCGTCCGCCGGAGGCACGTGACGTGGCGCCGCAGTTCGGGGACGCCGAGACCGAGGTGGTGCAGGTCGCTGTGCAGGTAGGCGCGCTGCTGCTCGGCCCGTACGGGGTCGGGGGCCGCTGCCAGGACCGCCCGGAGGGTGTCGGCCGCGCCCGTGAGGTCGTTCGAGTGCCGTGCGTCGTTCACGATCGCGCTCCCCCGGTCCATTCGTCCGCCTGCCGGGTCAACCGTCGCAGCACCTCGCGGACCGCCGCCAGGTCGGTGTCCGTCAGGCCCTCCCCGATCGTCCGGTGCGCGGCCCCGGCGCGGGCCGTGATCGCGGCCAGGGATTCCTGCCCGGCGGCGGTCAGGGCCAGGAGGGGCGAGGTGCGGTGGTCGGGGTTGTCCCGGAGCTCCGCGAAGCCGTCGCGCACGAGCTCGTTGGCGATGCGCTGGACGCCCTGGCGTGCGACGCCGAGCCGGCGGGCGGCCCGCGCCACGGGGAGGGGCTCCTCGCTGACCGCGCTCATCAGCTGCCAGCGCGCCTGCGTCTGTCCTTCCGCCGCCGCCAGGGCCTCGCCGGAGCGTCGCAGCGCGCCGGCGGCCTCGAAGACGTCGGCCACGAGCAGGGCGAGTTCGTCCGCCATCCTCGGGTTCCACCTCCCACCACTCGAACATTCGACAACACGTTGTCCGTTTGTCATCATGATGCCATATCCGGAACGTCGACCTCAGGAGATCAGGAGAGCGCCATGACGACCGCCACCGATCCCATCACCCGACTCCAGGACGCGTTGGAGCGCGGCGCCGCCGTACGCCCGAGGGTCGGGGGATTCCCGTACCTGGCGGAGAGCCTGCGCCAGGCCGGCGTGACCCGCTGCCGGATGGCCGTCCCGGCCAACGCCTTCCTGTACCTGACCGAGCACGGCGATGTCGTGGTCCAGGGCGAACCCCTGGTCACCGGCTTCGCGGTGGCACCCCCGTTCGACCGGGCGGCGCTGGTCGCGGCCCTGCGCGCGGACCAGGCGGGCCGGACGACGTTCCCCGAGTTCGTCCGCGGCTGCTGGGAGGCCGGGATCGTCTGGTACGAGGTCGACACCGCCGCCCGCACCTGCACGTACCACGGCGCCGGCGGCGACAGCCACACCGAGGACTACCCGGCCGTGACCCTTCCCTGAGGCGCCCGCCCCGCCCGCGCGCGGACCCCTCGTCCGGGCCCGTCCGGGAAGCCCGAAAAAATCTCGGGCGGCGATGTCGAGAATCCGTGGCCGGCTCCGTCCCCGGGGTGCACGCGGCCAGAATGGGTCGCACAGCACGGAGGAGAGACACCATGGCCAAGTACCTGCTGCTCAAGCACTACCGTGGCGCTCCGGCCGCGGTCAACGACGTGCCCATGGACCAGTGGACGCCGGAGGAGATCTCGGCGCACATGCAGTACATGCACGACTTCGCGGCCCGGCTGGAGAAGAGCGGCGAGTTCGTCGACGGTCAGGCGCTCGCCCCCGAGGGGGCATGGGTCCGGTACGACGGGGAGGGGCGCCCGCCGGTCACCGACGGCCCGTTCGCCGAGACCAAGGACCTCATCGCCGGCTGGATGGTGATCGACGTCGACGGCTACGACCGCGCCGTCGAGCTGGCCGGGGAACTGTCGGCCGCCCCGGGGGCCGGCGGGAAGCCGATCCACGAGTGGCTGGAGGTGCGCCCGTTCCTGGCCGCGCCGCCCACCATCACCGAGTGACCTCCCTGATGGAGGAGGCGCTGCTCCGCGATCTCACGCCGAGCGTGCTCGGGATCCTCGTCCGCCGCGGAGCCGACTTCGCGGCGGCCGAGGACGCCGTGCAGGAAGCACTGGTCGAGGCCGTCCGCGCCTGGCCCGCCGACCTGCCGCGGGACCCGAAGGGCTGGCTGGTCACCGTGGCCTGGCGCAAGTTCCTCGACCAGGCCCGGGCGGACGCCGCCCGGCGCCGGCGCGAGGACCTCTGCGACCAGGAGCCGGCGCCCGGCCCCGTACCCGGGGTGGAGGACACGCTCCAGCTCTACTTCCTGTGCGCGCACCCCTCGCTGACGCCCTCGTCCGCGGTCGCGCTCACACTGCGGGCCGTCGGCGGGCTGACCACCCGGCAGATCGCCCGGGCCTACCTGGTGCCCGAGGCGACCATGGCGCAGCGCATCAGCCGCGCCAAGCGCACCGTCTCCGGCGTGCGCCTCGACCGGCCGGGTGATGTCGCGACCGTGCTGCGCGTCCTCTACCTGGTCTTCAACGAGGGCTACTCCGGCGACGTCGACCTCGCCGCCGAGGCCATCCGGCTCACCCGGCGGCTCGCGGCCCAGGTCGACCACCCCGAGGTGCAGGGACTGCTCGCCCTCATGCTGCTCCACCACGCCCGGCGCGCCACCCGGACCATGCCCGACGGCAGCCTGGTACCGCTCGCCGAACAGAACCGCCGGCGGTGGGACACCGGGCTGATCGCCGAGGGCGTCGGCGTCCTGCAGGCGGCCCTGGCCCACGACCGCCTGGGCGAGTTCCAGGCGCAGGCCGCCATCGCGGCGCTCCACGCCGACGCGCCTACCGCCGAGGAGACCGACTGGGTGCAGATCGTCGAGTGGTACGACGAACTCGCGCGCCTGACCGACAGCCCGGTCGTCCGGCTCAACCGCGCGGTGGCCGTCGGCGAGGCCGACGGACCGCGGGCCGGGCTGGCGGCGCTCGCCGCACTGAGCGGTTCCCTGCCCCGCTACACGGCCGTGGCGGCACACCTGCACGAGCGCGACGGCGACCTGGCGACGGCGGCCCGGCTGTACGCGGAGGCGGCCCGGAAGGCGCCCAGCCTCGCCGAGCACGACCACCTGACGCGCCAGGCCGCCCGGCTCAACATGCGCCTGCGCCCGTGACCCGCAACCGCGGTCAGCCGGTCGGCGTGTGAGCCGGTGGGGGCGGCTCACGCCCGTCCCCACCGGAGGCGAGGGGGGCCTGATGCAGGAACCGGGCGCGGACGCGACGTCCCCGACGGGAGCGGGCACGGGGCGGACCGGGACGGCACGAGCAGCGCGCGTGGTGCGCGTGCTGTTCCGCCTCGTGATGGCCGCCCTGATCGTGCTGCTCGCCGTGCGCACGTACGAGGAGACGGCCGTCGCGCTCGCGCGGTCGAACGGGTCCTTGCACAGGGCCGGGGCCACCGTCACGAAGCTGACGTCGCACACGGAGTCCGGGAGGGACGGCGGGGGCCAGGACGGCGGCAGCGGCAACTGGTTCGTCCACACCGAGTACACGGTCGACCTGCGCGTCGGGGACGAGCGGAAGACGGTGGACGGCGTCCCGGACGACGCCGTCCGCGGCCTTCGGGAGAGCCAGCCGGTCACGGCGGGCCTGTGGCGCGGGCGGCTCGTGGAGATCGACGGGCGGAACGTGTGGCCCGGCTGGCACCCCGGGGGCTGGGACATCGTGCTGTTCGTGCTGTACCCGCTGGTCATGGGGTATCTGATCGCCCTGGCCGTGACCGCCGCCGGCTACCTCGCCCGCCGCGGCGGCCGGGCGCGGCTGGAGCGGCAGGACCGGTTCGGGCCCTGGGCGCTCGGGTTCGTCGTCGCAGTGGCGGCCGTCTTCGTGCTGCTGGTGTGCGGGGCCTTCGGGCACCGTCCCGTGTTCTGGCCGCTCGTGCCCGTCGGCGCCGGTACCGCGGTCGCGGTGGCACGGGTGGCGGTGGTGGTCCGGCGGGTCCGCGCGCAGTGACGGGGCGGGACCGGTGAAATGGTCGAACGCGTTCGGTTCCGGGTCGGCGTGGTGGGGGGCGGCATGGCAGTGACGCCGGGGACGGCTTCGGGGGCAGTGATCGGCAGCGCGTTCGCCGGTGGCAGCACGCCGCCGTCTGGGCGGCCGTGCTCCTGCCGTTGCCGCTGGGGCTGCTGCTCGTGCTGCACGGACCCGCGCAGCCGTGCGGTGTACGTGAAGGTCCTGGCGGCCGCGGCTGCTCTGTTCGTCGCGGTGTGCGTGGTGGGCATTACACGGTGATGGCGCTGCTGCTCCCCGTGACCTGAGGACGGCAGCGCCGTCGAAGACCCGTCACCGGGTGTCCGCGCACCGGACGGCGAGGACGGCGATGTCGTCCTCGAGCCTGCCGCCGCTGTAGTGGAGCAGGGCCCGGTGGAGCCGGTCGAGCAGCTCGCGGGGCGGCGTCGGGTTCTGCTCGCGCATCCACTCCGGCAGCGGGAAGAACTCGCCGTCGCGGCCCCTGGCCTCCGTGACCCCGTCCGTGTAGAGCAGCAGTTCGTCGCCCGGGGCCAGGACGAAGGTGTCGACGCAGTAGTGCTCCCCGACGAGCGAGGCGAGGTTGAGGGGCGGGCACGGGGAGGTGGGCTCCATGATGCGGATCTCGCCGCGGCGCACGAGCAGGGGCGGGGGGTGCCCGCAGTTCAGGATCCTGACGTGGCCGCCGCCGTGCGGGATCTCGGCGACCAGGGCGGTCGCGAAGCGCTCCGGGAGGTCCAGGGCGGGGTAGGCGGCGCTGTGGCGGGAGATGCTGACCTCCAGGCGGTGGGCGACGCCCCTCAGGTCGGGCTGGTCGTGCACGGCCTCCCGGAAGCTGCTGATCACCGCCGAAGCCGCCCCCACCGCGGCCAGGCCCTTCCCGCGTACGTCGCCGATGAGCAGCCGGACCCCGAACGGCGTGTCGACCGCCTCGTAGAAGTCTCCGCCGATCCGCGCCTGCTCCTGGGCCGCCACGTACAGCGACTCGATCTCGACGTCCTCGATGCGCTGCGGCAGCGGCCGCAGCAGCACCTTCTGGGCGGCGTCGGCGACGAGCCGGACGTGGAGCAGCGTCTCCTCCCGCTGGATCCGGACATGACTCGCGTAGGCGGCCGCCAGGGTGACCGCGACGATCGCGGCCGCGGTGTACGGCGTCCCCAGGTCGGTGTAGGCGAAGCTCAGGCCGATCATGATCAGCAGGCAGAACGCCCCGAGCAGGATCGTGGGGAGGACCGGCCACATCGCGGCGGCCAGTGCCGGTGCGGCGGGCAGGAGGCGGCTGAAGGCGATCTCCCTCGGCGTGGAGAAGGCCAGGGCCGTGATGAGAACGGTCACGATCAGCGGTGACAGCAGGGCAGCGTCCCACCGGCCGCCGTAGGGAGGGCGACGACGCCCCAGCCGTCTCGACCTGATCACAGAACGCATCATATCGGGGTGAAATCGGCATCGGGTGGTGGCCGAGCGTGCCGCCCCCTTCGGTGATCAGCCTCCGGCACCGCCCCGGACGGGCCCTGCGAGGGGCGCGGCGAGGGGCGCGGCCGTTGGTACGTAGGGGTGATCGGGCGGACCGGATCACCGGGGCGGTGTGGCAGGAGCAGCCTCCGGCGAACCCTCGCACTGTCTGCACGCCTGCGTCATCCACGGTGTGGCCCGCGCCGAGCCGCGGCTGCCGGTCCGGTCCGCGTTCGTGCGCGCCGCATGCGGGTAGGCGCCGGGCGTGAGCTATGTCAGCCGTGGCAGCAAGTACGGCCGTGACACCCGGTACATCACCACCCGGGTCACGGCCGACGGGCGGGACGGCTACGCCGTGGAGCCCGGCCGCTACCGGCTGGTGGTCGGGCGGGCCTGCCCCTGGGCGAGCCGGGCCGTGATCGTGCGGCGGCTCCTCGGGCTGGAGCAGGCCCTGCCGATGGCCGTCGCCGCCCCGGTGCACGACGAGCGCAGCTGGAACTTCGACCTCGATCCCGGCGGACGCGACCCGGTGCTCGGCATCCGGCGGCTCCAGGAGGCCTATCTCGCGCGGGACCCGGGGTACGAACGGGGGATCACCGTCCCGGTCGTCGTGGACGTCCCGAGCGGGAAGGTGGTGACCAACGACGTCCCGCAGATCACCCTCGACATGTCGCTGGAATGGACGCGGTACCACCGCCCCGGGGCGCCCGCGCTCTACCCGCGCGCGCTGCGGGCGCAGATCGACACCGTGAACGAGGTCGTCTACCGGGACGTCAACAACGCCGTCTACGAGGCCGGGTTCGCCGGCACGCAGGAGGCGTACGACGACGCGTACGGGCGGCTGTTCGACCGGCTCGACCGGCTCTCCGCCCGACTGGAACGCAGCCGCTACCTCGTGGGCGACACGCTCACCGAGGCGGACGTCCGGCTGTTCACCACGCTCGTCCGCTTCGACCCCGTCTACCACGGCCACTTCAAGTGCAACCGGCAGAAGCTGACGGAGATGCCGGTGCTCTGGGCGTACGCCCGGGACCTGTTCCAGACCCCCGGCTTCGGCGACACCGTCGACTTCGACCACATCAAGCGGCACTACTACCTGGTCCACACCGACATCAACCCCACGGGGATCGTGCCGGCCGGCCCCGACCCGGCGGACTGGCTCGCGCCGCACGGCCGCGCCGTCCTCGGCGGCCGGCCCTTCGGCGACGGCACCCCGCCCGGACCGGTCGCGCCCGAGGAAACGGTTCCGCTCGGACACACCCCGCTCCCCTGAGGCGGCGGCCCGGCCGGCGTGGCGGGGCCGTGGCCGGCGGGGGAGGCTGGACGTATGCGACGGCCCGAGTCCCCGGCGGCCACCCGGAGAGGCGCCTTCGTCGCGGTCGCCGTCGCCCTGTTCTGCATCCAGCTGGACTTCTTCGCCCTCAACCTCGCCCTGCCCGGTATCGCCGCCGAGCTGGACGTCACGGTCTCGGCCGCGCAGTGGACCCTGTCCGCGTACATGCTCGCCATCGGCTGCTTCTTCATCATCGGCGGCCGTACCGGTGACGTGTTCGGGCGGCGCGGCACCCTGCTGGTCGGGATCGCGCTGTTCACGGCCGGTTCGGTGGGCTGTGCGCTGGCTCCCGGCCTCGGCCTGCTGGTGGCGGCCCGGATCGTGCAGGGGGTGGGGGCGGCGTTCGTGTTCCCGGTGTCCGTATCCGTGATCACCAACGCCTTTCCCGAGCAGACCCGCGCCCGGGCCCTGGGCGCCGTGTTCGGCGTCGCCAACATCGGGACCGCGCTGGGGCCGTTCGTCGGCGGCGGCTTCACCGAGGGACCGGGCTGGCGCTGGGTCTTCTGGCTGATGGTGCCGCTGGGCCTGCTCTCCCTGGTCACCGCCCTGCTGTACGTCCCCGACTCGCGCGACCCGTCCGCGCCGCGGGGGCTCGACCTGCCGGGCTGCGCGTTGACCGTGTGCGGACTGGCCGCGCTCACCCTGGCCGTGGAACGCGGGGACGCCTGGGGCTGGGGCAGCGCGCGCACCCTCGGCTGCCTCGCCGCGGCGGCGGTGAGCGGCGGGCTGTTCCTGGTCCGCGAGCGGCGGGCCCGGCACCCGCTGATCGACCTGCGACTGTTCCGGAACCTGCCGTACGTGCTGGTCACCGCGATGGGCTCGCTCTCCAACATGGCGTACGCCGTCACCGTCCTCCTCGCCACCCTCACCCTCCAGGGCGTACGCGGGCTCTCACCGCTGCTGGCGGGTACGGTGTTCCTGGCCCCGGCGCTGATGGTGGCGGTCAGCGGGCCGCTCGGTGCGCGACTGGGCCGGCACCTGGAGCCGACCGCGGTGATGGCGCTGGCGGGTGCGGTCGCGGGAACGGGCATGTACGCACTGACCGAGGTCACGGCGTGGTGGCTGTACGTACCGGTGTTCGCCTGGTGCGGCCTCGGGTTGGGGCTGGGCTACACCTTCGCCGGCGTGGCCACCCAGCAGGTCGTCGCGCCCGCCAGGGCCGGGGAGGCGGCGGGCGTCCTGCTGACGTTCCTGGTCACGCTGGGCGCGATCGCCCTGGCCGGCGCCGCTGCTGCCATCTCGGCGACGACCCCGCAGCGGCCGCCCGAGGAGGCCTACGACGCGGTCCTGCGCCTGGGCGGCACGGTACTCCTCTCCACGGCGCTGGCCGTCACGCTCGCCGCGGCCGTACGCCGACGTAGGACGGCTCCCCGCCGTACCGACCGGGCTCCGCTCCGGGACCCCTGAGGACGACCCGGTCCGTCCTTCCTGGTCAGCGGCGCCCATTGGACGTTCCGCCGAGGGAATTCGGGGTCCGTGGTGGGGAAAGCGCATGGTGTACGCGGGCGTTGACGGATTGTATGGCCGGGGAGGAGGGGGCGGGGCGCCCCCGGAGGGAAGCCCATGACATCCGTGCTCGACGGCTGCACGCCCTGGCCCGAGGAGTTCGTCGACCGCTACTGGGCGGCCGGGCACTGGCGCGGCTACACGCTGGACAACCTGCTGCGCGGCTGGGCTCTGGAGTACGGACCGCGGACCGCGCTCGTGCAGGGCGGCACCCGCATCACGTACGCGGCCCTGAACCGGCGCGTGGACCGCATGGCCGCCGGATTCCACCTGCGCGGCCTCCGACCCGGGCAACGGGTGGTCGTCCAGCTGCCGAACGTTCCCGAGTTCGTCATCACCGTGTTCGCGCTGATGCGGGTCGGCGCGGTCCCCGTCCTCTGCCCCGTCGCGGAGCGCGCGCCCGCGGTGTCCCACGTCGCGCGGGTCACCCAGGCCATGGGCTACGTCGGTCCTTCGTCGTACCGGGGCTTCGACCACACGGCGATGGCCGCGGAGATCGCGGCCCGATGGCCCTTCCTGCGGCGGGTGTTCACCCTCGATGCGCCAGAAGCCCCGCCCCCGCCCTCGTCCTCGTCCTCGTCCTCGTCCTCGTACGGCGGTGTTTCGACGGACCCGTCGGGCTGCCACTACTTCCCGCTGGGGTCCGTCGACGCCCCGTCCCGGCCGGCGCTGGCGCAGGGCGCCGACCGGGTGGCGTTCTTCCTGCTCTCCGCCGGTGCCGCCGCGGAGCCGCTCCTCGTCCCGCGCACCCACGACGACTACGCCTACCGGGCGCGGGCAGCCGCCGAGCTGGTGTCGCTCACCGCGAACGACGTGTACCTCGCCGCGCTGCCCGCCGGGTGCGACTTCGCCTTCGGCTGCCCCGGCATCGTCGGCACCCTCTCCGTCGGCGGCACCGTCGTCCTGGTGGAGGACCCGGAGCCCGCCGGCTGCCTCCGGGCCGTCGGGCGGGAGCGGGTCACCCTCACGTCCCTGGTAGCGGATACCGCCGCCCCGCCCTGGCTCGACGCACTGAGCGCGAACCGGGCCGACCTGAGCAGTCTGCGCCTCGTGCAGATCGGCGGCGCGCCCCGACACCGGGCGACCGTCGAGCGGATCGGCCGTGAACTGGGCTGCCGCCTGCAGCAGGTCTTCCACATGCCCGAGGGGCCGCTCACCGCCACCCGGCCCGGCGATCCGGACGGGACCGTCCTCGGCACGCAGGGCCGCCCGCTCTCACCCGACGACGAGATCCGCCTGGTCGACGTCGACGGCAGGGACGTAGCCGACTGCGAGCCCGGCGAACTCCTCGCCCGCGGCCCGTACACCCTGCGGGGCTACTACCGGGCCCCCGACCGCAATGCGCGCTGCTTCACCGCAGACGGCTACTTCCGTACGGGCACCCTGGCGCGGCGCACCCCGGAAGGCGATCTCGTGGTGACCGGGCGCATCGACCACCCCGCGCAGCGGGACGGACACGAGGATCCGCCCGGCCGCTGACGGGCACGGCCGGAGAAGGCCCCGACCGGCACGGGAACCCGAACGACCGAATCCGCTGCGCACATCATCCGAATTTACACAGCCCCTTTTACCCAACCGAGATATTTCACGGCGTGTCCGAAAAGCGTCGGTACACGTTTACTGAGAACAATAGGCCGTCGTCGAGAGCCGGTACGCATATCACCGAAGAGCGGCCTTCCCCGCCGTTCCCCGTCTCTGAATGCGGAAGGGATCACGATTGCCCTGCCCCACAGCTCACCACAGCAAGCCCGTCACGATGCCCGACCCGTACAGAACCCGATGCGCTCCCCACTCTCTCGCTTTTATCATCATAATCTGTCTGACCACGGTATCCGCCTCCGCCACGCCCGCCGAGGCGACCTCCTCGTACGGGGTCAGAGCCGTTGCCATCGCCGCCTCGAAAGAAGGCGCACCGTATGTCTACGGCGCCACGGGTCCCAGGGAATTCGACTGTTCGGGTCTCACGCTCTACGCCTTCCGAAAGGCCGGGCGGGTACTCCCCCGTACGGCCGAGCAGCAATACCGGAGCACCCACCACATTTCACGCCGGCAGCGCGCTGCGGGAGACCTGGTCTTCTTTCCCGCCGGCTCGACCATTGCACACGTGGGCATTTACGCCGGCCACGACAAGATCTGGCACGCGCCCCGGCCCGGCACCCGCGTACGGCTGGAAAGGATCTGGACCGGGAACGCCCGTTACGGCCGCGCCAACTGATCCGCGCTATGCGGCGGCCACGACCTCCCCGGCCATGACCTGGGGAGGGTTGGGGAGCAGTGACGCGAGGTGGTCCCGTACGAAGTCGGCCGCCCGCGCGATCGACTCGTCGGCACCGGACCGGTCCTCGAAGACACTGGTCGACACCATCACTCCGTCGCCGGCATCGACCCAGTAGTAGGCCACGAAGCCGGTGACCTGGCGCATGAGCGGCACGAATCCGTCCTGCACGATGCGTGCCGCCTCGGCGGCATCGGTCACCCCTTCGTACCGCCGGACTGCTGCGTACATGGCTGGTCTCCTCGATGGCTGCGGGTGGTTCGTTGCGGGGACGCCGTACCCGCGCGACGGCAGCCACGATCGCCGGCCGTCCGGCGTTCACCGCAAAGGACCGCCCGCCCTGATCCGAACGGCGCCTTGGGCCCGGGGCTCAGCCGCACCCGTCCTCCGTGGCGGTCGTCATGTCCTGGCCGCCGATGACGGTCAGCAGCTCCAGCCGGACCGCCCCGGCGGAGCCGGGCGGTGCGGTGAACCAGAGCAGGCGCTGGTGGCCGTCCTCGACGGCCGGCGGTGGCGTCACGGCCGTGCGAGACGGGGCAGGAGCAGCTCGGCGTTGCCCCGGTGGACCGCGTGGAGCTGCCCGTCCGCCCAACGCGGATAGTCGTCCAGCCCGTCGTCGAACGCGTCGCACCACTCCTCGGGAATCATGGGGAAGTCGCTGCCGTACAGGACGTGCCCGGGCGCTGCGAAGGCGAGCAGCGAGGGCAGGGAGGCGGGGCCCGCGCAGAACGCGGTGTCGAAGTAGAAGCGCCGCAGCTCTGCCATGAGGCCCTCGGGCGTGGTGCCCGGACGGAGCCGGGCGGCGGCCGCGAAGCGGTGGGCGGCGTACGGCAGGAAGCCTCCGGCATGGGGAAGGATCATCTTCAGTCCGGGGTACCGGCCCGGGACACCGGCAACGGCGAGGTGCAGCGCGGTCCGGGCGGTGTCGTACGGGAAGTCCACCAGCGGGCTGGGCAGGCCGGGGACCATCGCCCCGGGTGGTGCCGTCGGGTGGACGAGGACCACCGCCGCACGCGCGCCCAGCTCGGCCCAGAGCGGCTCGAACGCCGGGTCGCCGAGGTAGCGGCCGTGGGCGTTGGACAGGACCATCACCCCGTCGGCGCCCAACTCGTCCAGGGCGTGGACGGCTTCGGCGAGCGCCCCGTCCACGTCCGGCAGGGGGAGGACGGCGAGGTTGCCGAAGCGGTCCGGCCGGTCCTTGACCAGCTCGGCGGTGAACTCGTTCACCGCCCGGGCGGTGGCGCGGGCGCCCTCGGGGTCGTCGGGGGCGGCGAGCGGGGCGGCGTACGACAGGATGCCGGTGGCGATCGAGCGGCGGTCCATCATCGCGATGGCGCTCGTGGCGTCCCATGCGGGCGCCGGCCAGCCGAGGGCCGCGGCGCGGTCGGCGATGGCGCGGATGCGGTCGGGCGGGATCACGTGCTGGTGGACGTCGATGCGTGCGGCACTGTTCACGGCTTGCGCGCCCCTCCCTCCGGGGTGTTCTCGGTGCGGCCCGGGCTGCGCGGGGCGGCCGCTGTCCATGAGAGTCCACCGCAGCGGCGGCCGCCAGCGCACTCGGCCCCGGCCCCGCCCCGGTCCACCCGCCCGGCCCATTCACCAGCCGACGAACCAGTGGCCGTGGTCGAGGTCGTCGAACAGGCCGGGGCGGGTCGGCCGCCAGCCCGGCTGCTGAGGTCCTCATGCCGCTCGCCACGGAGCTGCTGCGCTCCGCCGACCGCACGGCGTCCCTGACCCGGGTGAGCCGGCGCCGGCAGCGCGGACGGCGTGCCGGGGGAAGGGGACCCGCCCGGGCGGCGGGGATGCGGAGACGGCTGTCGGAGGCCAGGGTGAGGTCCGGGGGCCGGGCTTCCGCGGTGGACCGTCGGGGGCCGCCGAGAGGACGGGGTCCGATCATGAGCCGAATCCTGGTGACCGGTTCCGCGGAGGGCCTGGGACGCGCTGCTGCGGACGCGCTGCTCTCCGCAGGGCACGAGGTCGTGGTGCACGCCCGGAACGAAGACCGCGCCGCCGCCCTCAGCGGACTGCTGGCCCGCGGCGCGGACATCGTCGTGGGTGACTTCACCGAGCGTGACGCCGTGGTGCGCATCGCCGACGAGTTGGACGCGGGCAAGCCGCTCGACGCGGTCATCCACAACGCGGGCGTGTGGAGCGGTCCGGCGGTCATGCCGGTCAACATCGTCGCACCGTACCTGCTCACGGCCCTGCTGCGCGGGCCGCGCCGGCTGGTGTACCTGAGCAGCGGCTCGCACTTCGGCGGGCACCCCTCGCTCGCCGGGGTCGACTGGCGGGGCGGGAGCGCCGGCTCGTACTCCGACAGCAAACTGTTCGTCACCGCGCTCGCGGCCGCGGTGGCCCGCCTGCGCCCCGGGGTGCTGAGCAACGCCGTGGACCCCGGCTGGGTGCCGACCAGGATGGGCGGCCCGAACGCACCGGACGACCTCGCGCTCGGCCACCGGACCCAGGAGTGGCTCGCCGCCGGGGACGACCCGCGGGCCCTGGTCACCGGTGGGTACTGGTACCACCGCCAGTTGCAGGAGCCGCACCGCGCCGTTCACGACGAGGCGTTCCAGGACCTGCTCCTGCGGAGGCTGGCCGAGGAGACGGGCACCGCCCTCTGACCGGTAGTCCGCCGTTCGGCCGGGCATCGGCGCCGGCGGTCAGTCCTTGATCAGCAGGACCAGGAAGGCCAGGACGACCCCGAGGCCCAACGCCGCGACCCCGTAGATCACGCGGTGGTCGCGGAGCACCGGGATGAAGTGGTCCATGGAGAAGCGGCCGGGGCCGGTGATGGCGAGCGTGGCCGCGGACGCCACGAGCAGGACCTCGTACTCGATGCCCTGCTGGCCGATCAGGTCGCCGGTCCATTTCACGGCGATCGCGTTGATCATGACCCCGACGATCGCGGCGGCGGCGAGCGGGGTGAGCAGACCGAACAGCACGCCCAGACCGCCGAGCAGCTCGGAGAGTCCGGCGATCACGGCCATGGCCGTGCCCGCCGGATAGCCGGCCTTCTCGAAGAACATGCCGGTGGACGTGATCCCGGGCCCGTCGAACCACCCGAACAGCTTCTGGACGCCGTGGATGGCCATGGTCAGGCCGAGCACGAGACGGAGCAGCGGTAGGCCGACGTCGTACGGGGTCGTCGTACCGGTCGGCGTTCGGGGCGCGGGGTACCTGGGTGAAGTGGACATCCTTGCACTTTCTGTCAAGAGACGGGCAAGCAGGCGGAGACAGGGGTGTACCGGTTGGTATTGACCGCACTCGGAGCGATGTAAACCAGGGCGGGCGGGGGCCGGGTCGGGCCGGGCGAGGTGCGGTTCCCGGCGTCCGAGGGCGTTTCGTAGGGTTTCGTCCATGGAGTCAGTGATCATCAGGAACCGGGCGACGGCGCCCGTGCTGTCCGCGGCGCTCTTCCTCGGAGCGATGGGCGCGGTCCGGGCGGGCGGCGCCGTCCTGTGGTGGGCGGTGCCGGCGGCGCTGTGCGCCTTCGCCGCCGGGCGGCAGCCGGGGCGGAGCCTGGGCACGGTGCTGGCACTGACGACCGTGCTCGGGGCCGCGGTGGTGGCCGTCCTCCTGGTGCCGACGTGGCTGGGCCTGGCGAGCAGGTTCGTGGGGCTACTGCTGGTGGCGGCGATGCTGCCGTGGTTCGCGGGCCGGTTCCTGCGCCAGTACCGGGAACTGGTGCGGGCCGGCTGGGAACGGGCCGCTCAGCTGGAGCGGGAGCAGCTCCTGGTGTCCGAACAGGCCCGGCTGCGCGAGCGGACCCGCATCGCGCAGGACATGCACGACCTCCTGGGACACGACCTCAGCCTCATCGCCCTGTCCGCGGGAGCGCTGAAGCTGGCCCCCGGCCTGTCGGAGGACGGCCGGGCCGCCGCCGGGGACATCCGTGCCCGGGCGGGCGCGGCCGTGGAGCGGCTCGGCGAGGTGATCGGTGTCCTGCGCGGGCCGGCGGATCGGGAACCGGAACCGGGCAGCGGTACGGGGGCGGGGCTGCCGGCACTCCGCGGTCTCGTCGACCGGGTGGCTGCGGCCGGGCTCGACGTCCGGCTGTGCGTGGAGGGGGACCCCAGGGGCGGGAACGGCAGGGACGGCGGGGACGGCGGGGACGGCGGGGACGCGGTGTCGACCGCCGACCGGGCCGTCCGGCGCGTCGTGCAGGAGGCGCTGACGAACGTGGCCAAGCACGCGCCCGGCCACCGGGCGAGCGTCGTCGTCCGGTACGGCAAGGAGCGCATCGACCTCGCCGTGACGAACGAACCGACACCCTCCGCTTCCTCCGTGCCCTCCGTGCCCGCCCCGTCCGCCGCGGAGGCGGTCCGGCCCGGGCGTCCCTCCGGCGCAGGCCACGGGTTCGGGCTCATCGGCCTGCACGAACGCGTACACCTGGCCGGCGGCACCTTCGCCGCGGGGCCCGAGGGAACGGGCTTCGCCGTCCGGGCCGCCCTCCCCCACGGCCCCCGGACGGCCGCCCCGCGGGGCCGCGCCCACCTCACCGCGCCCGACGGGCCTCCCGGCCCGGACGGCAGCTCCGGGGTCAGGCTGCCTCCGGAGCACCGGACCGCGAGCCGTCGGCTCGGCCGTACCGCCTTCGCGGCCGTCCTGGTGCCGCTGGGCACGGCGGTGGTCCTCGTCAGCGCGGTGCGGGCGTGGGACATCGCGACGGCCCGGCAGTCGGTCCTCGCTCCGCAGGACTACGGGCGCCTGCGCCCCGGGCAGCCCCGGGCGGAGGTGGCCCAGTACCTCCCGGAACGCCAGACCACGCACCGCCCGGCAGTACCCGCGCCCGCACCGCCGGACGCGGCCTGCGAGTTCTACGTACAGACCGCCGACCCGTTCGACGACCGCTCCGGGGACCTCTACCGGCTCTGCTTCCGCGGCGGGCACCTGGTCTCCGCCGACACCTACACGGGGAAGGACGTCCGATGATCCGGATCCTGATCGCCGACGACGAGCCCATGATCCGCGCGGGCATCGCCGCGGTCCTCGCCGCGGACCCGGGCCTCACGGTCGTGGCCCGGGCCGCCGACGGCCGGGAGGCGGTGGAACTCGTCCGGCGCCACCGGCCGGACGTGGCCGTCCTCGACATCAGGATGCCGGGAACCGGCGGCATCGAGGCCGCCGCGGAGATCCGCCGGACCGTCCCCGAGACGGGGGTGGTGATGCTGACGACGTTCGGCGAGGACGAGTACATCCTGCGCTCCCTGAGCGAGGGCGCCGCGGGCTTCCTGATCAAATCGGGTGAGCCGGAGGAACTGATCGCCGGTGTCCGGGCCGTGGCCGACGGCGCCGCCTACCTGTCACCGAAGGTCGCCGCCCGCGTCGTCGCGCACCTCGCCGCCGAGGGGGCGGGTGCGCGGGCCTCCCGCCGCTCGGCCGCCCGCGCCCGGGTGGACGCCCTGACCCCCCGCGAGCGGGACGTCCTCGGCTGCCTCGGCAGCGGTCTGTCCAACGGACGGATCGCCCGCCGCCTGGGCCTCGCGGAGGGGACGGTGAAGGCCCACGTCAGCTCCATCCTCGCGCGGCTCGGCGTCGACAACCGGGCCGCGGCGGCCGTGACCGCGCACGAGGCCGGCATCGTCCCGGACCGCACGGGAGGCACGGGACCCATGGGGTAGCCGGCGCCTGCGGCCCGGCGGCCGTAGGAGGAGCGCCGACGCGGCACGGACGGCCGCGGGCATCGCGAGGAGCCGTACGGCCAGCACGAGCGTCGCCCCGAGCACCGCTCCCGCGAGCACGTCGTGCGGGTAGTGCACGCCGACCAGCACCCTCAGCAGCGCGGCCGCCCCGGCCACCGGCAGCGCAAGGGCCGCGACGGGGGGCCGTATCGCCGCCACGCCGACCGCCAGCGCGGCGGCCAGGGTGGCGTGGTTGCTGGGGAACGACCAGTCCCCCGGTGCGGGGCAGTCGGCGACGGCCCGCACCGCCCACGGCACGGCGCGGCAGGGGCGGGCCTCGTCGACGAGGGTCTTCAGCGCTTCGCTGGTCCCGTAGGCCAGGGCCGTGCCCGCGGCAGCCACCGCGACCCCGGCCAGGCCCCGTGCGTCACGGCCGCGCAGGGCCCGCCACGCGGCCCGTGCCAGCAGGAGGCCCAGGAGGAGCAGCGTGCCCTCGCTCGCCGCCTCCGACGCCGCCCGGACCCAGGCCGGCCCGTCCGCGACCGCCCCCGCGAGGGCCCGGTACACCGCCGCGGAGGTTCCTCCCGTGACGGTGACCGGGCCGCCGGGGCCTTCTGCTCCGCCGGGGGCCGTTCCTCCGCCGGGGGCCAGTGCTGCCACCGCGACCGCGCCCGCGGCGATCACCGCTCCCGCCGCGGGCAGGCGGTGTCCGGGCTGCCGCCCGTACTTCTTGATCGTTTCCATGGTCCCGACGTTAGGAACGCCGGGCCGGGGGCGCCCCGGCCGAACGGCGGCCCGCACCCCCGACGAACGTCGGGGTTGACGGCGTCGCTGCGGTGCCCGCCGACGACGGCGCACCGTCAGGCCCGGGTGAGCACCTTGAGGACCACCGCGGGATGGAACAGGAGGGCCGGGGACGCCGTCATGTTCACCACGCGCACGAAACGCGCCCACACGCCCTCGTCCTTCACGGCCACGCGGAACAGCCGGGCGTTGTACCAGTGCGCGATCCGCGCCGCGCGCGGCTGCCCGCCGGGGCTCCACATCAGGTCCGCGTGGGTGGACAGGGTCCACGGCGCCACCAGCAGGCGTCCCAGCCGCTTCTGATAGGCCCGGCCGAGACCCTGCGCGCTCCGGCCGGAGGCGCGGCGGCGGGCGAGCATCCGGCGCAGCAGGTCCGCTTCCAGCGCCGCCACCGTCAGTCCCTGCCCGTACACGGGGTTGAAGACGCAGACCGCGTCCCCGAGGGCGACGAGCCCGTCCGGCCAGTTCCTGACCGCGTGGTACTGCCGCCACTGGTTGTCGGGATTGGTGTAGCGGTACGTGGGCTCCTGCGCGGTGCGCCGTTCGATCTGCTCCGCCAGTCGCGGGTTGGCCAGGCTCTTGGCGAAGCCCAGGTAGCCGCTGTCGTCGGTCGGCGGCTCGTCCTGGAACCCGAACAGGGAGCAGGTCCACCGGTCGCGTTCGACGGCCAGGAGCACGCCCGCGCGGGGCACGTCGGGCGCGGAGAGCATCTGGTAGGCGATGTGGAAGTCCGGGGAACCGTCCTCGGCGCGGGGGAAGTTCATCGAGGTGTAGGTGACCTTCGCCTTGACCACCCGCTTCGCGGGGATTCGGACGTCGAGGGCCCGCAGCCATTCCTCCAGCTTGCTGGTGCGGCCGGACGCGTCGACCACCAGGTCGGCGGTGATCTCGGCGGGCGTGCCCGCCGGTCCCCCGCACCTGACGCCGCGCACCCGGCCGGACGGGTCGCGCAGCAGTCCCTCGCACCGGGTGGAGTGCCTCAGGGACACCTGGGGGAGGGCGAGGACCCTGCGCCGCAGCCGGCGCTCCAGCTCGTCGCGCGTGAAGGTCTGGATCACGACCCCGGTCCGGCTGCGCGGTGCCGTACCGGTCGGCAGGAGGAAGTCGATCCCCTCGCCGTAGTCGAACACCGGCGCTCCCATCCCGCGCAGTTCCTCCCGCAGCCCGGGGAACAACCCCTCCAGGAGTTCGCCGCCCTTCGCGAGCATCGCGTGCGCGTGGTGGCCCTGCGGGGCGCTCGGGTGGGTCCCGGTGTCCTCGTCCACGGGGTCCCGCTCGACGAGCACGACCTCCTCGTAGAAGTCCGCCAGGACCCGTGCCGTCACGAGCCCCGCGTAGCTTCCGCCGACCACGACGGCCGTGCCCGATCGGTGCTGCGTGTCCATGTCTCCTCGCCTCCCATCGCCCGGCTCCCCCGCGTCCACGCCCGCCGAACCCCGCCCCGCACGGCCGCGTCCGGGGGAAACGTAACCGCGGTGCCCGGGGGCGGTGGTCGGGCCGCCCGCCGGTTCAGCCCATCGTGTGGCGCGCGGTTCGCCACGGGCCCGTCCGGTACCGGTGTCAGCGGGCGCGGGCGGTGGCGTTCGCGCGCCGCAGCGGTGCGGAGCGCAGCGCCCAGCCGCAGGCGACGGCCAGGGCCGCGGCCGCGTAGGCGGCCGTCGCGGCGCCGGGGACCGCGCGGGCCGTGATGTAGGCGGCGGCGCCGGCGACGGCGACCCCGAGCCATTCCCAGCGGCCGTCGAGGGCCACCAGGGCGACGAGGAGCAGGGCGTACCAGGAGTACCCGGGGGTCATCAGGAGGAAGGCGGTCCCGGTGACGAGGAGGGCTCCGCTCCACGGGCGCTCCGGATCGCCCCGGCGGATCACGTACAGGCTCACCGCGAGCATGCCCGCGACCACCGCGGGGACGGCCCAGGAGTCGGGCAGGACGAGGCGCAGGAGCGCGTAGCGGTCGTGGGACGAGGGGTCCTGGTAGCCCTCCTCCGCGGCGTAGCCGCCGAGGTAGCCGAGGACGGAGGAGTGGGAGAGGAGGACGTACGGGAGGTAGAGCGCGGCGAGGACCGCGGCGGCCGGCACCAGGGTGGCCGCGGCGTCGCGCGCCCGGCGTACGCCCGACAGGGCGCCGGGCAGCAGGACGGCGGGCAGGAGCTTGACGGCGGCGGCCAGGCCCAGGAGGGCTCCGCCGGCGACCCGGTGGCGGACCGTCAGCCCGAGGGCGGCGACGGACAGCAGGACGGCAAGGGTGTCGACGTGGGCGTTGTTGACGGCTTCGACGGGGACGGCGGGGCACCAGGCCCAGTAGGCGGCGGTGCGCGGGTCGCCCCGGCGGCGCAGGATCCGCAGGAGCACCAGGGTGGTCCCGACCGCGAGGACGGCGCCGCCGACCTGGAGCGCCTTGTGGCGCACGCCGTGCGGGGAGACGGTGTGCACGAGGAGGAAGTAGAGCTCGCCGGCCGGGGGGTAGACGGTGTGGACCCGGGGGCGGTTGATGCGCGTGCAGACGTCCTCGGAGACGGGGGCGAGGTCCGGTCCTCCGCAGGCGGCCCCGGTGGGGAAGAGCCAGGCGTCGCGGAGCGGGGCCAGCGCCGGGTCGGCCGGGGCGTGGTCGTAGGGCGAGGTGCCGGTGGCCTGCACCCGGCCGTCCCAGGCGTAGCGGAACGAGTCGGTGCTGGTGCGGGGCGGGGTGACCAGGCCGGTGACGGCGACGGCGATGCCCCCGGCGAGGACGAGCGCGGCGGCGTGCCGGGCGGGCACCCGGCGCAGGGCCAGGACGGCCACCGCGAACAGGGCCCAGCAGGCGGCGTACCACCAGGACAGGCCGGCCGGGTCGGCGAAGTACCCGTCCTTGCGGACGGTGCGGACGAGCACGGCGGTCAACACGGCCAGCAGGGCCGCGGTGGCCGCCGTCGCCCGCCGGGCGGAAACGGGTGCGGTGAGGGGCGGATGGGTCACCCCGTCACCCTCGCAGCAGGAGGCGCGCCGGGGAGCCGGGCACGGCACGGCGTCCGCGATTCGTAAGGTCCCGGGACGGCCTGCGCGGCCGGTGGCCGCGGTTGCATGGGTGCATGCGCTCTCGATCCGGCCGGTGCCCGGCCCTGCCCCGTCTCCGTCTGCCCGCCTTCCGCCCACCCGCGCTCCGCCTGCCGTCGCTGCGCCCGCCCGCACTCCGCCCGCCCGGGTCCTCGGGGCGGCTGCACGACGCGCGGACGGCCACCGCCGTCGGGCGGTGGCTGGGCGCGGCGTTCGCCGTGTGCTTCCTGACCGGTTTGGTCAGCCACGTCCTCCAGCACCCGCCGGGGTGGCTGCTCGACCACCTGCCCTCGCGGCCCGTGTGGGGGTACCGGCTGACCCAGGGGCTGCACGTCGGGGTGGGCCTGGCCGCGATCGTGCTGCTGCTGGTGAAGCTGTGGGCCGTCTATCCCCGGCTGTTCGTGTGGCCGCCGGTGCGGTCGGTGCGGCACGGCCTGGAGCGGCTGTCCGTGGCGGTGCTGGTGGCCTCCGCCGTCTTCCAGGTGCTGACGGGGCTGCTGAACATCGCCGAGTGGTATCCCTTTCCGTTCTCCTTCGTACCCGTCCACTACGCCGTGTCCTGGGTCGTGGCCGGGTCGGTGCTGCTGCACCTCGCGGTCAAGGCGCCGGACATCCGGGCGCACTGGAGTCGCCGGTCCGCGGGCACCCTCGCGCTGCCCGGCGAAGGACGGGACGGCCCGGACCGGCGGGGACTGCTGCTCGGGGTGGGGGCGGCCGTGGGAGCGGTGACCGTGACCACGGTCGGCCAGGCGTTCACCCCGCTGGCCCCCCTCGACCTGCTGGCGCCCCGTCACCCGGGGTACGGGCCCCAGGGCCTGCCGGTCAACCGGACGGCCGCCGCGGCGGGGGTGACCGCTGCCGCGGTCCGCGACTGGCAGCTGGAAGTGCTGGGGCCGGTGCCGTACCGGTTGTCCCTCGCCGAGCTCGCGGCGCTGCCGCAAGCCGCGGCGCGGCTGTCGATCGCGTGCGTGGAAGGGTGGAGCGCGGAGGCCCGTTGGAGCGGTGTGCGGATCCGCGACCTGCTGGAGCGGGCGGGGGCGCCGCCGGGCTCGGGCCTGCGGGTGGTGTCCCTGGAAGCGCGCGGCGCGTACCGGGTGACGGAGATGGGACGGGAGTACGCGCAGGACCCGCTGACCCTGCTCGCGCTGCGGCTGAACGGGCAGGTGCTGTCGGCCGACCACGGCTACCCGGCGCGGATCATCGCGCCGAACCGGCCCGGCGTGCTGCAGACCAAGTGGGTCGCCCGGCTGGAGGTCCTGTGAGGTCCGTGTCCGCGGTCCGCTGGGCCCTGGGCGGGCTCGGTCTGCTGCTGGTCGGCATCGGTGCGTGGCATCTCGCGGCGCAGCCCCACCGGGAGGGGGTGCTGGGGTGGCTGGCGGGCGCGCTCGTGCTGCACGACGGGGTCCTCGCACCGCTGGTGCTCGCCGTGGGACTGCTGGTGGCGGCCGGGTCGGCCCGGCCGGTGGTGCGCGGGGCGCTGATCACCTGCGGGGCGTTGGTGCTGGTCACGCTGCCGGTGCTGCTGCGGCCGGGGGCGCCGGCGAACCCGTCGGCGCTCCCCCTGCCGTACGCGCGCAACCTGGTGCTGGTCCTGGCCGTGGTCGCGGTGGTGGCCGCGGGTGTCGTGGTCCTGCCCCGCTCGTGGCGGCGGGCGAGGGCGCCCCGGACCCGCCGTCAGACCCTGCCCGGGGACTGAGGTCCGGGTACGCGTACGGGTTCGCCGGGGTGCGGGCCGCGTATGAGTTCGGTGAAGTGGCGGCCGGCGGCCGACCAGGTGGGGCCGGTCCGCCAGCCGGCGCCGGTGGCGTGGCGGGCCAGGGCCTCGGGGCCCACCCGGGCCCAGGAAAAGGCGGGGCCGAGGTCGCCGCGGCCGTCGTCGAGCCGTACCTCGCAGCGCTCGTCCACCTCGACCGGAGCGGCCTCCACGATCAGCCGTCCGCCGGGGGCCAGGAGGGCGGCGGTGCGGCGCAGCAGCGTCGCGGGGTCGCCGCCGATGCCGATGTTCCCGTCGATGAGCAGGGCGGTGGTCCAGCGGCCTTCCCCGGGCAGGGGTCCGAACACCGACCGGCACAGGGCGGTGCCGCCCCGGCGCACGGTGCGGCGCACGGCGGCGGGGCTCACGTCCACGCCGAGTGCCCGGTGGCCGCGTTCGGCCAGCGCGGCCACGAGCCGGCCCGGGCCGCACCCGATGTCGAGGACGGTGCCGCGGCAGCGGGCGAGCACGCTCCGGTCGGCGGCGTCGGCCTCGGTGCACCAGCGTTCGACGTCCAGCGGCAGCAGCCATCCGTCCGTTCGGCGCAGGAAGAGGGGACCCCGCCCGGTGTGCAGGGCGCGGTCGTAGGGGTCGTCGCACCACGCGGGGCCGGGGGCGGAGGGGGCGTGCGGGCTGGTGGGGGCGGTCATCGGGTGTCCTGCGTGCCGGAGTTCAGGCGGTGGTGGAGGGCGGCGAAGCGCCCGGCCGGGGCGCGGGCGGCGACCTCGGCGGCGTCCGCGGCCGTGTCCACGTCCCGTAGGCACGGCAGGAGGCCGGTGCGGAGCCCGGCCGCGCGCAGCCGCTCGTACTGGACGGCTCCGGTCTCCGGTACGGACATGGGTACGCCGAGCAGGAGGGCGGGGTCGGGGGCGGCCAGGCCCAGGGCCCAGAACCCGCCGTCGGCGGCCGGGCCGAACCAGGCGTCGCACCGGTCGAAGGTCAGGGCGGGCGCGAGGAGGTCCGGTGTGACCTGGGGGGTGTCCATGCCGATGAGCAGGGCGGGGCCGGTGCAGTGGGCGAAGGCCGCGGCGAGGCGGGCGTCCAGGCCGCCGGCGCACTGGGGCAGGACCTCGAAGCCGCGGGGCAGCCACGGGCCCGGGGAGCCGTCGAGGACCAGGACGTGCCGGTCGGCCGGGGTGGCGGCCACGGCGTCGAGGGTGTCGGCGAGGGCCGCCTCGGCCAGGGCCGCCGCCTCGCCGGGGGTGTACGGCGGGGTGAGCCGGGTCTTGACCCGGCCGGGCAGGGGCTGCTTGGCGATCACGAGGAGGCTGGTCATCGCGTCCCTCCGAGGGCGGCGGTGTGCGGGGGTTCGGCGAGGACCGCGCGCATGTCGCGGACGGCGTGCCAGGTGCCCCGCCAGGTGCCGGTGACCTTGGACCTGCCGGCCCGGGGCAGGTAGGGGACGTCCTCCTCGTGGACCCGCCACCCGGCGTCGGCGGCCCGGACGACCATCTGCAGCGGGTATCCGGAGCGCCGGTCGGTGAGTGCGAGGGCGAGGGCTGCTTCGCGCCGCATGGCCCGCAGCGGGCCGAGGTCATGCAGGCGCAGCCCGGTGCGGCGGCGCAGCATGTGCGCGAGGGCGAGGTTCCCGGCGCGGGCGTGGAGCGGCCAGGCGCCCGGTCCGCGGGGCCGGCGCCGGCCGAGCACGAGATCGGCCCGGCCCGCGGCGACGGACGCGACGAAGCCCGTGAGCAGTCCGGGGTCGAGGGAGGCGTCGCAGTCGCAGAAGCAGACGAACTCGGCGTCGGCGGCGAGCAGTCCGGCGTGGCAGGCGGCGCCGAAGCCGCGCCGGGACTCCGACACGACGGTGGCGCCGAGGGAGCGTGCGAGGTCGGCGGAGCCGTCGGTGGAGCCGTTGTCCACCACCAGGGCCCGCCAGCCGGCGGGGATGCGGGCGAGGACCCAGGGCAGGGCTTCGGCCTCGTTCAGACAGGGAAGGACGACGTCCACGGTGTGTTCGGTCACGCCTGCCACCGTAGGAACTCCCGGGGGATATGGCGGACATCAACCCCTTACGAAACGCGGACGTCGGAGCTGCTGCGGGGCTTGGGCGCGGCGGCGGGAGGCGGTTGGTGCGAGGCTGGGGGCATGAGTACGCCCCTGCCCCCCGCCCGGATCCTCGTCGTCGACGACGATCCGACCGTCGCCGAGGTCGTCACCGGCTACCTGCACCGGGCCGGCCACGCCGTCGAACACGCCGCCGACGGCCCCGCCGCCCTGGCCTGCGTCGCCCGGCAACGGCCCGACCTGGTCGTCCTGGACCTGATGCTGCCGGGCATCGACGGGCTGGAGGTGTGCCGCCGCCTGCGCGCCGACGGCCCCCTGCCGGTGATCATGCTGACCGCCCGCGGGGACGAGGACGACCGGATCACCGGCTTGGAACTGGGCGCGGACGACTACGTCACCAAGCCGTTCAGCCCCCGCGAGCTGGTCCTGCGGGTCGAGTCCGTACTGCGTCGCAGCCGCACCGCGATGGCGGCGGAGCCGGGGCGGGCCGTCCTGTGCGGGGGCGGCATCCGGTTGGACCGGGAGACCCGCCAGGCCTCCAGGAACGGCGAGGTGCTCGCGCTCACCCTGCGGGAGTTCGACCTGCTCGCGCACTTCCTCGCGCGTCCGGGGAGGGCGCACGCCCGGGAGGAGCTGATGCGGGAGGTGTGGGGCTGGGACTTCGGGGACCTGTCCACCGTCACCGTCCACGTGCGCCGGCTGCGGGCCAAGATCGAGGACGATCCGGCGGCGCCGCGGCTCATCCAGACCGTCTGGGGCGTCGGCTACCGCTTCGACGCGCCCGGCGAGGAGTCGACGCCGTGAACGACGTCCTGCTGATCGCCCTGTTCGCCTTCGGCGGTGCGGCCGGGGCGGGCGCGCTCGGTGCCCTGGCGCTGCGGCTGCTGCGCCACCGGTCGGTCGCCGTGTCGCTGACCGTGGTCGCCGCGGTCACGGTCACGGCCATGCTCGCCGGCACGCTCGCCGTGGCGTGGGCGATGTTCCTGTCGCCGCACGACCTGACCGTCGTCACCCTCGTCGTGGCCATGGCCGCCGTCGTCTCGCTGGCCACCGCACTGCTGCTCGGCCGGTGGGTCGTCGCCCGCAGCCGGGACCTCGCCCTGGCCGCCCGGGACTTCGGCGAGGGCGGCACCTTCGCCGCCCCGCCGGCCAGGGCCACGGCGGAGCTCGCCGAGCTCAGCCGCGAGCTGGCCGCCACCAGCGCCCGGCTCGCCGACTCCCGGGAACGCGAGCGCGCCCTGGAGACCTCGCGGCGCGAGCTGGTCGCCTGGATCTCCCACGACCTGCGGACCCCGCTGGCGGGGCTGCGGGCCATGGCGGAGGCGCTGGAGGACGGCGTGGCCGCCGATCCCGCCCGCTACCACCGGCAGATCCGCACGGAGGTGGCACGCCTCGACACCATGGTCGGCGACCTGTTCGAGCTGTCCCGCATCCACGCCGGGGCCCTGGAGCTGGCCCGCAGCCGGGTCTCCCTGCGGGACCTGGCGGCCGACGCCCTGCTGGGCGCCGACCCGCTCGCCCGGGAACGCGGCGTACGGCTGCTCGGCGAGGACATCGTGCACGTGCCGGTCGAGGTGGACGGCAAGGAGATGACGCGGGTCCTGGTCAACCTCCTCGTCAACGCCATCCGGCACACCCCGGCGGACGGCACCGTCGCCGTGCGCGTCGACCGGCGCGAGGAGGGCGCCGTGCTGTCCGTCTCGGACGGCTGCGGCGGCATTCCGGAGGAGGACCTGCCGAGGGTCTTCGACACCGGGTGGCGCGGCAGTCCGGCCCGGACGCCCCCGGCCGGTGCCGGGCTCGGGCTGGCGATCGTCCGCGGCATCGTGGAAGCCCACGCGGGGCGCGCCGAGGTCCGTAACGTGCCCGGCGGCTGCCGCTTCGAGGTGACCCTGCCGCTCGCCGGGGCGGGCGGCTGACCATGGGGCGGCGCGCGCTGCCGACTGCTCGGCACCGGCTAGGCCGGGGCCGCCGGGGCCCGCTGTGGTGCCCGCGCGAACTCGGCCATGCCCGCGGCGAAGCCGACCTCCGGGCGCCAGCCGAGCTCGCGGCGCAGCCGGGACGAGTCGGCGGTGATGTGCCGTACGTCGCCGAGCCGGAACTCGCCCGTCACCACCGGCTCCGGGCCGCCGTGGGCCGCCGCGAGGGCCGTCGCCATCTCGCCCACGGTGCGCGGGTCGCCGCTCCCCACGTTGTACGCGGTGTGGCTGCCCGCGAGCAGCCCCGGCAGGGCGGCCAGTGCGGCGGCGTTCGCCCCCGCCACGTCCCGCACGTGGACGAAGTCCCGGCGCTGGCCGCCGTCCTCGAACACCCGCGGTGCCTCGCCCCGGGCGAGCGCGGACCGGAAGAACGACGCCACCCCGGCGTACGGGGTGTCGCGCGGCATCCCGGGGCCGTACACGTTGTGGTAGCGCAGCGACACCGCCCGCCCGCCGGTGGCCCGTGCCCATGCGGCGGCCAGGTGCTCCTGCGCCAGCTTGGTCGTCGCGTAGACGTTGCGCGGATCGGTGGCGGCGTCCTCGCCGACCAGGCCGGGCACCAGGTCCGCCGCGCACCGCGGGCAGCGCGGTTCGAACCGGCCCGCCTCCAGGTCCGCGGCCGCCCGGGGGCCCGGCCGGACCGGCCCGTGGACCGGGCACTCGTAGCGCCCCTCGCCGTACACCACCATCGACCCCGCCTGCACCAGGAGTCGTACGCCGGCTCCGGCCATGGCGGCCAGCAGCACCGCCGTGCCCAGGTCGTTGCAGGACACGTAGGCGGGCGCGTCCGCGAAGTCCTTCCCGAGGCCCACCATCGCCGCCTGGTGGCACACGGCGTCCACGCCGCGCAGGACGGCGCGCACGGCGTCCGGGTCCCGGACGTCGCCCCGCACGAACTCGGCTCCCGGCAGATCGGGGGCGGTGGGATGGGCGGCGGGCAGCAGGGCGTCGAACACCACCGGCTCGTGGCCACCGGCCGCCAGCGCGGCCACCGCGTGCGCGCCGATGAAACCGGCTCCTCCTGTGACGAGTACTCGCATGTCGCAGACGCTACGGAGTCCCCGGCGGTGGTGGTCGCTCCCGCACCGGGCCGTAAGGCTTCCGTCATCGTTCGGCAGGAAGCCCGTGGGAGGAGGCACCGTGGAACTGGAACCGGCTCTGCTCACCGCCGTCTTCGTCCTGGCGGTCCTGGTCGTCCGCATCGCGGTCGGTGAACTCCGGGAGCCCGGACGGGGCCGGGCGGACTGGGAGTTCCTCAAGGACCGGCAGGCGCTCGTGGCCGGGGCGGCCGTCGCCGTGGTGTCCTGCGTCCTCGGCTGGTGGTACGCCGGGGGCCAGGGGCTGGTGTGGGGGGCCTTGGCCGGCGTCCTGGTCGCGTACGCGACCGGGGCCCGCGGCCGCAGCGACTGAACGGGCGAGGCTGTTACACGTCGCTGAACCCGTTCGGCCCAAGGGCGAAGGGCGGGGCCGGCTTCGGAGTCGGGCCGCCGGGACGCCCCGTCCGCAGACCTCCCACGGGCTCGCGCCGGACGGCCGACCTCCGGGCGTCAATACGGCCTTGACCCTTGCCCGGCACACGGGAGGGTTACGGACATATCCGGATTGAGCAACACGGGCCGAATGAGCCGCACTCGGGGGGCTTCGGGCGTCAGAGTGTGCCTGCCCGGCAGGACGCCGGGAACCGTTCGGAGGCTGCCCGGCCGCACCAGGCCGGGTCGTAGCGTCTCTTGGAGGAGTCATCTTCATGTCTGCTTCTCTCGTCGCCCGCCGTGCTCTCGCCGCGCTCCTGACCGCCGGCACCCTGATCGGCGCGGCGGCCGTACCGGCCGCCGCCGACGACGACCACCGGCGCGGTCACCGCAGCGCCGCCCCGTCCTCGGTCGTCATCGACGGTGTCCAGCACGGCGGTCGGGGCGTCAGCGACCGCTCCAGCCGTGCCCTGAACCGGGAATGGGTCGAGCTGAAGAACACCGGCCGCCACAGCCTCAACCTGCGCGGCTACACGCTCACCGACCGGGACGGCAACCGCTACCGCTTCGGCGACTTCCGCCTCGACGGCCGCTCCAGCGTCAAGGTCCACACCGGCCAGGGCCGCGACACCCACCAGGACGTCTACTGGAACCGCCGCCACCAGGTCTGGGACGAGCGCGACACCGTCACGCTCCGCGACAACCGCGGCAACGTCGTCGACACCGAGTCCTGGGGCAACCGCGGTAGCCGGCGCCACGGCTGATCCTCACCACCCGCCACACCGGCAGTCTCACCTGCGGCACCGGTGAACTGCCCTACCCACCCTCCGCAACCGCGCCCGTCCGGCAATCCCGGGCGGGCGCGGGCGTGCTCGGACCGCGGCGCGAGGGAGTGGCCCGCGCAGGCGTAAGCTTCCGTCAGCACGGAAGCGGAACGCGGGGGGCGGCGGAGCAGATGACGACCGGGACAGAGCAGAGGTGGGGTTCCACCCTCGATTCCGTCGTGGTGTACGCGCAGGGCGCCCTCTGCCGTCGGCTGGCCCGGGGTCCCGTGCCGCCGGACGGCCGGCTGCGGGTGACGGGACTGCCGCGCTCGCTCGACCCGGGGTCCCTGCGGGTCCGCGTGCTGCGCCCCTCCGGTGTGCGCGTCACGGAGGCCCGGGTGGAGGTCGAGGCCGAGCCGCTCGACACCGGCACGCGCGACGCGTTGCGGCGCGAGGTCGAGCAGCTGCGTGACGAGTACGCGGCCGCGCGGGGCCGCCGGGACCGCCAGCTGGGCCTGATCGAGGAGGTCAGGGGGCTGCATCCGGTGCCGCCGGCCCGCAGGCGCGATGACCCGCACCGCACTGCCCCGGTCGACGCCTGGCTGGAGCTCGCCGACTTCGTCGACGAGCGGCTGACGGCCCTGCACACCCGTCTCGTCGAGCTGGAGCAGGCCCTGCTCCGCGTCGCGCACGAGCTCGACGTCGCCGCGGACCGGCTCGACCGGGCCTCCACGGACGTGCCGTCGGCACACGTGGAGACCACCGTCTGCGCCGTCCTGAGCCTCGACGGCTGCGACGGCGCGGAGGCCGGGCAGGAACTGCAGTTGGAGCTGGAGTACGGGGTGCCGGGCGCCGTGTGGGTACCCGCGTACCGTCTCACCCACCGTCAGGGCGACGGCACCGGGCGTCTGGTGCTGCGCGCCTCCGTCGCCCAGCGGACCGGCGAGGACTGGAACGGCGTACGTATCGCCCTGGCCACCGCCGACCTGCGGCGCCGCACCGACCTGCCGAGGCTGCGCTCGATCCGGATCGGCCGCCGGCAGCCCGCCCCGGCGCCGTCCGGTTGGCGCGAGCCGCCGGCCGGGCTCGCCGACCTGTTCGCCGGGTACGAGGCCGTGGGCCCCCGCCCGGCTCCGGCCGCCGCCGCACCCGTCATGGTCGGGGCCGCCCCCGCGCCCCGGGCTGCCGCGGGCGGCGCCGCACCCGGTCCCGTTCCGCCGCCGCTCGCGCCGCCTCCGCCGGCGCCGCGGGGCTACGGCGCGCCGCCCGCCGCGTTCGCGGGACCCGACGGGGAGACACCCGACGCGGCCCTGCCCAGGGCGTTGCAGCCGTCCGGTCGGCCGCGGGGCAGGGGCGGGTTCGGCATGGTTCCGGCAACCGCGGCACCTGCGGCCCCCGGTGGCCCCATGGCGCCTGCGGCTCCCGGGCGGGCTGCGCCGGCGCCGGAAGCGCCTGCCGGTCCGCCGCAGCCGAGCGATACCGAACTCGACTACGCCGCCCTCGTCCTGAGCGGCCCCGACGAACACGGCGGTCGCCGGGGCAGGCTGTTCCCGGGCGCTCCCGCGGATCCGGCGGCGGGCGAGCACCGCCGCCGTGCCGAAACGGTGGCCGGGCTGCCGCTGCCCGGACACGCCGTGCGTCCCCGCCAGTCGGCGGGTTCCTTCGACCACCGCTACGACGCCGCCGCGCCCGCCGACATCCCGTCGGACGGCACCTGGCACACCGTCACCGTCACCGAGATCCCGGTCGGGCTGCGCACCGAGTACCTGTGCGTGCCGTCCGTGGAGCAGACCGTGTACGCGACGCTGGTGCTCTCGAACGCCACCGACCAGGCGCTGCTGGCCGGCCCCGTCGAGGTCACCGTCGACGACGACTACCTGCTGACCGCCGCACTGCCCACGCTCGCCCCCGGAGGGGTCTGCCGGGTGGGGCTGGGGGCGGCCGAGGGCGTGCGGGTCATCCGGCGCACGAACCTGCACGAGTCCACCGCGGGCCTGCGCAACAACATCACCGTCCTCGACCACCGCGTCCACGTCGAGCTGGCCAACCGGCTCGCGAAGCCCGTCACGGTCGAGGTCCGCGAGCGCGTGCCGGTCACCACCGAACCCGACGTCCGGATCGAGGAACGGGCCGACTGGACCGCGCCCGAGACCGACACCGACACCGGCACCGGTGCCGGCCACGAACACCACGCCCCGGGCACCCGCGTCTGGCGGGTGGACCTGCCCGCCGGCGGCACCGCCGCCCTCGACGGCGGCTACGAGATCCGCATCCCGGCCGGCAAGGCCCTGGTCGGCGGCAACCGCAGGAGCTGACACACGCCATGTCCACGGCACCGAAGCCGATAGCCCTCCCCGTCACCGCCGTCACCTGCCTGGAGGACCGCGCCCACGTCGAGCGCGCCGTCACGCTCGACCTGGCGGCCGGGGTCCAGCGCCTGCGTCTGGGCCCGGTCAGTGCGCTGGCCGTCGACCGCACCCTCCATGCCGAACTGACCGCCGATCACACCGCGACCGTGCTCGACGCGCGGATCGTGCGCACCTGGACGCCGCGCGGGCCCCTGCCCTCCGCCGATGACGACTCCGCCCTGCGCCGGCGCGTGCACGCCCTCGAAGAGGAGCGGGTCGCCCTGGAACAGCGCCGCGACCGCCTGCACACCCGTCTCGACCTGCTCGGCCGCCTCGCCGCCGACCTCCTGCGGGAGATCCGCGAGGGCGCCGGCTCCGGAGAGGCCGATGCCCCGCGTTGGGCTCGCGAACTGGACCGGGTGGACGCCGAGCGCGACGCGCACGGCGAACGAATCCGCGCCGCGCAGACCCGGCTGAGCGCGCTCGGCGCCGAACTCGGCGAGGTCGAGCGGGCCATGGCCCTCGCCGAGGAGGAACCCGCCGAGCTGGTCGGCCACATCGAGCTGACCGTGGAGTCCGCGGTCGCCGGGCCCGTCGGGCTGCGCCTGAGCCACCTCACCGCGTGTGCGCTGTGGCGGCCCGCCTACCGGGCCGTGCTCGACGGCGACTCGCTGACGCTGGAGAGCGACGCGGTGGTCTGGCAGCGCACCGGCGAGGACTGGACGGACGTACGCCTGACGTTGTCGACGGCGCGGTCGGCGCTGGCCACCGATCCCCCGCGCCTGGGCGAGGACCGACTGACGCTCAAGGACCGCACCGCCGCGGAGCGCCGCACGGTCGACGTCGAGCTGCGCGAGGAGGAGACGGGGGACCTCGGCCCGGCCCCGGTGCTCGGCCTGCCGGGGGTGGACGACGGCGGCGAGACGCGCGTGCTGAGCGCCCCCGCCCCGGTCTGCGTGCCCGCCGACGGCCGTGCCCACCGGGTCCCGCTCTCCTCCTTCACCACGTCCGCGACCAGCGAGTACGCCTGCTCGCCCGAGTTGTCCCCGCTGGTCACCCAAGTGGTGCGGTTCGGCAACCGGTCCGGGCACGCGCTGCTCGCCGGACCCGTGGACCTGGTGCGCGGCAGCGGGTTCAGCGGCCGCGGCAGCCTGGACTTCACCGCACCCGGCGCCCCCGTCGAGCTCGCCTTCGGCAGCTGCGACGACCTCCGGGTGGTCCGGCGTGCGGAGGAGTCCCGCGATTCCGTCGGCATCACGCAGCGGACGGTCGTCACCCGCACCGTCCGGCTGCACGTGTCCCGGTTCTCCGCCCCCGGGGAACACGGCGAACGGGCCGTCGCCCTCCGGGAGAGGATCCCGGTCTCCGAGGTCTCGGCGGTGGAGGTGCGCCTGCGCAAGGAGGCCTGCTCCCCGGCGCCCGAAGCGGTCGACGCCGAAGGCATCGCCCGCTGGGACGTCGCCCTCCCGCCCGGGGGCCGCCGCACCGTCACCCTGGTCTACGAACTGTCGGCGAGCGCCAAGGTCGCCGGGCTCTGAGCCCGACGGGGACCCGCCCGTCGACTTGCCGCCGCCGCCCAGGACTTGGGCGGCGTAGCGGCCGAACTACCGTATGGCCTTTCGCAGTTCGGGCTCCCGGCCGCGGGACGGGGCCGGCTCCCCCGGCCCCGCGCCCGCCCGTCACGACACCGCGGCCACCGCTTCGCACGTACCTGCACTGACGGAACGGGGCCGCCCGCCCGAGGGAGCGTGGGCGGGTCCGTACCGAGAAGCGCATCCGCCGGGGCGGACGCCCCCAGGTCGCGGGACGGCTCTCGGGGCGGCGGAACCGGTCCGGAACCCACCGCACGGCCCGGCCCGGCCGGCAACGGGCCCGTGAGCGACCGGGAAGTGCGTCGCCCCCGAGGCCGGAGAACGTGCCCTGCATAGGGATTCGCTCACTCGGATGGGCGATCGCCGCAGGCCGATCGCCCCGGACCCGTCCGACAGCCGGACACCATCACCGCACCCGGCCCCACTCTCGGCCCTGCGATCAACGAACTCTATTGCTGAACCGCCGGGTTGAACGGCCGGAGGGGCCGGAACCGCAGCCGTGCGCGGAGCGTACCGCGCCACCACGCAGGGCTTCCGACCGCGACACCGCCTCGCCGCCAAACCCGGGGCGGAGCACGGCAAAAGCCCTGGTGAGCGGGCACTCGCACGGGCCCGCGGCCCCCCTCACCCATCGGTTGCCGACCACCGTCACGACTTCGCATGGTGTGACCACGGCCACGGATCGTGCCCGAAACATGTGTCTTGGCACGAAAAATTCTGTTTGCTGGGTTTAGGTGGCTATTTTTCCGTTTTGCTTCGAACATGGGTTGTGAGACGATCTTCAGGGAGCGAGAGATGACGGGAAAGCAGGTCAGCGAAGTGCCCCCTCCGGCGGAGGCGCTCTCAGCCGAAGCGGGCGGGCCGACCAGTCCCTTCACGAACGTCGAAGAGACGTTCGCCCGGTTGCTCGCCGACGTCACCCACGCGCCCACCGTGTCCGTGGACGCCGACTTCTTCGCCGACCTGGGGGCCGATTCCCTGGTCATGGCGCACTTCTGCGCCCTGGTCAGGAAGCACCCGGAACTGCCGTCGGTCTCCATGAAGGACGTCTACCGGAACCCCACGATCAGCGGCCTGGTGGCGGCGGTCGCACCGGCGGCACCGCCCCCCTCCGACGCCTTCCCGGCCGCATCCGGCACGGTTGGCATAGCCGACACGGCGGGCACGGTCGGCATACGCGACGCGCCCGCCACAACGATCGGCCCGATCGAGGCCCCTCCCCCGACCGTGCGCGGAAAACCCCACTTCCACCTCTGCGGCGCACTCCAGCTCATGGCGTTCCTCGCCTACTCCGGCTTCCTGGCCTACGCGGCGGCCCTGGGCTACGTGTGGATAGCCGCCGGTGACGGCGTGGTCGGCGAGTACATGCGCGCGGTCGTGGCCGGTACGGTGGCCTTCCTCTTCCTCTGCGCCTTCCCGGTCCTCGTGAAGTGGACCCTCGTCGGCAGGTGGAAGCCCGTCCGGCTCCGCGTCTGGAGCCTCGCCTACTTCCGCTTCTGGGTCGTCCGGACCCTGGTCCGGGCCAACCCGCTGGTGCTCTTCGTCGGCTCGCCGCTGTACGTCCTCTATCTCAGAGCCCTCGGTGCGCGGATAGGCCGCGGAGTCACCGTCTTCTCCCGGATCGCGCCGGTGTGTACGGACCTGCTCACCATCGGCGACGGATCCGTGATCCGCAAGGACGTCCACTTCAGCTGCTACCGGGCCCGGGACGGCCTGATCGAGACCGGCCCGGTCACCCTGGGCGAGGACGCGGTGGTCGGTGAGGCTTCCGTCCTCGACATCGGGACGTCGCTCGGGGACCGCGCCCAGCTCGGTCACGCGTCCTCGCTCCACGCCGGGCAGTCGGTGCCGTCGGACGAGCGCTGGCACGGATCGCCCGCCGTCCCCACGGACACCGACTTCCGGGCCGTGGCCCCGGCCCGGTGCGGCACGCTGCGAAGGACCCTGCACGGCGTCCTGCAGATCCTGACCGCACTGCTGGTCTACCTTCCGGCCATCGCCGGCGGCGCGTGGCTCATCGTGGACAACGTCCCGCAGCTCGCCTCCGCCCTGCAGCCCGGCCCGACGGCCCTGGCGACCTGGCAGTTCTACGTCGAGGCCCTGGTGGCGTCCGCGCTGCTGTTCTTCGGCGGCCTGGCCCTCGCCCTCCTCATGGTCGCCACCGTGCCGCGCCTGCTGGGCCGGGCGCTCACCCCGGACCGCGTCTACCCCCTGTACGGCATCCACTACGGTGTGTACCGGGCGATCACTCTGCTGAGCAACCGGCGCTTCCTGACGCGGCTGTTCGGCGACAGCTCGGCGATCGTCCACTACCTGGGGCGCATCGGCTACGACCTCTCCCCCGTCGAGCAGACCGGCTCGAACTTCGGCACGGAGGTGCGGCACGAGACGCCGCACCTGGCGACCGTAGGACGCGGAACCATGGTCGCCGACGGGTTGTCGATCAACAACGCCGACTTCTCCAGCACGTCCTTCCGGGTGTCCCGGGTCTCGATCGGCGCGGACAACTTCCTCGGCAACCGGATCGCCTACCCCTCCCGTGGCAGGACCGGCGACAACTGCCTGCTCGCGACCAAGGTCATGGTGCCGGTCGACGGCGAGGTCCGGGAAGGGGTGGGGCTGCTGGGCTCGCCCAGCTTCGAGATCCCCCGGTCGGTCCGCAGGGACGGCGACCTCGCCGGCCCGGACGGCCCCGAGACCGCGCGCCGGCTCCTGCCCGCCAAGAACCGGCACAACGTGGCCACGATGAGCCACTTCCTGGTCGTGCGCTGGTTCCAGTTCTTCGTGGTCTCGCTGATCTTCGCGGTCGGTGCCGAGGCCTACGACGACCTCGGAGGCGCGGCGGTCGTCCTGGCCAACTACGCCGCCATCCTGTTCAGCATCGTGTACCTCGTCCTCGTCGAGCGCGTGATCTCGGCCCTGAACCGGCCCGGCCCGCTGTTCTGCTCGATCTACGACCGGCGGTTCTGGCAGCGGGAGCGCTACTGGAAGGTTCCTTCGGAGGGGTACGTACGCCTGTTCAACGGCACCCCGTTCAAGCCGCTGCTGTGGCGGATGCTGGGTGTCCGGATCGGCCGCCGGGTCTTCGACGACGGGTGCTTCTTTCCCGAACGGCCGATGGTCACCATCGGCGACGAGTGCACCCTGAACGCCGCGTGCGCCGTCCAGTGCCACTCGCAGGAGGACGGCGCTTTCAAATCGGATCTCAGCGTGATCGGCGCCCGCTGCACGCTCGGGACCAACGCCCTCGTGCACTACGGCGTGACCGTCGCGGACGGCGTGGAGCTCGCGCCCGACTCCTTCCTCATGAAGGGCGAGAGCGTCCCCCCGGGGGAGGTCTGGGGCGGAAACCCGGCCCGGAGCATGAACCTGCCCGACACGGACCCTCGGAGGTGAAAGTGATGACCACTACAGCGCCCACCGCACCGCACGCCGACACCCCCTCCGCGGGTACCGTCCTGCCCCGCTGGACCCGGACGCCCGTCCAGGGAACGGCGCAGTACCGCACCGCGATCCCCGGAGCGCTCGCCACCGCACTGGAACGGCTCGCGGGCGAGCTCGGCACCCCGCTCACGACGGTGGTCCTGGCCGCCCACTTCAAGGTCCTCGGTGCCCTCTCCGGCGAGGACGGGATCCCCGCCGGCCACGTCACCGGCGTCGACGGCGCCGCGCGGCCCTGCCGCCCGGCGACGTCCACTCCCGGTTCGTGGCGCGAGCTCGTACGGGACACGCACGCGGCGGCGGCCGCACCCCCGGCCCCCGGCCTCCCCGCCTCCGGCGCCGCGGCCCCGCCCGCGCCCGCCTCCGCGCCGCGGCCCGAGATCGTGTTCGACCCGTACGGCGGCGCCCGCCCCGACCCCGGCACCCCGCTCCACGTGGCCCTGACCGGCGGCAGCGACGGCCGGCACCTGCTGGAGCTGCACTACCGCACCGACCTGATCGACGCCGACTGCGCCGCCAGGATCGCCGGCTACCACCTCACCGCACTACGGCACATCGCCGCCGACCCCGACGCCGCACCCGGGCCCCAGAGCCTGCTCGGCCCCGCCGAGCTCCACCACCAGCTCGAAGAGCTCGGCGGAGCGGCCCGCAGGCTCCCGGACCTCCGCGCCCACGAGGTGTTCGAGCAGCGGGCGGCCGCCCACCCCGACCGGATCGCCGCCCTCCACGGCGACCTGCAGTGGACCTACGCCGAGCTCAACGCCCGCGCCAACCGGCTCGCCCACGCCCTCCTGGCCCACGGGCTGCGCCGCGAGGACGTCGTCGCCGTGGTGTCCGAACGCAACCTGGGCTGGCTCGCGGCCGTCCTCGCCGTCCTCAAGGCCGGCGGTGCGTACCTGCCGGTCGAGCCGCACTTCCCGGCCGACCGCATCGCCACCATGCTCACCCGCGCCGAGTGCCGCTTCGCCCTGACCGAGAACGGCAGCGCCGCCGGCCTCAGCCGGGCCCTGGACGCCCTGCCCGAGATGCGCGTCTTCACCCTCCCCGCGCCCCAGGAGGGTCCGTACGACCCGTACGCCTCCTACGCCCCGCACGACCCCGGCGTGCGCGTCCGGCCGCAGTCGCTCGCCTACATCTTCTTCACCTCCGGCTCCACCGGAGAGCCCAAGGGCGCGATGTGCGAGCACGCCGGACTGCTCAACCACCTCTACGCCAAGATCGACGACCTCGGCATCGGCGAGGCGGACACCGTCGCCCAGACCGCACCCCAGTGCTTCGACATCTCCCTGTGGCAGTTGCTGTCCGGCCTGCTCACCGGCGGCCGGACCCTGATCGTCGGCCAGGAGGACATCCTCGATCCCGGACGCTTCCTTGACACCGTCACCGACGGCCGGGTCAGCGTCCTGCAGGTGGTGCCCTCGTACCTCGAAACGCTGCTGTCCCTCCTGGAACGGCACCCCCGCGCCCTCCCGGACCTGCGCTGCGTGTCGGTCACGGGCGAGGCGGTCAAGAAGCAGCTCGTCGAGCGCTGGTTCGCGGCCGAGCCGGGGATCACGCTCGTCAACGCGTACGGCCTCACCGAAACCTCGGACGACACCAACCACCAGGTCATGGACCGGGTGCCCGACGCCGCGCGCATCCCCCTCGGCCGCCCCGTCAACAACATCCGCCTGTACGTGGTGGACCGCCACCTCAACCCCGTCCCGCTCGGCGCACCCGGCGAGATCGTGCTGTCCGGGGTCTGCGTGGGCCGCGGGTACGTCAACGACCCCGAACGCACCCGGCTCGCCTTCGGGCCGGACCCGCACCACCGGGGCAGCCGCCTGTACCGCAGCGGCGACTACGGCCGCTGGCTGCCGGACGGGACCGTGGAGTACCTCGGCCGAAGGGACACCCAGGTCAAGATCCGCGGCTTCCGCATCGAGATCGAGGAGATCGACAACGCCCTGCTGCGCGTGCCGGGCGTCCGGGAGGCCGCCGTGATCGCCGCCGGTCCCCCCGGGGACGGCCGCCACCTCGCCGCCTTCTACACCGCGGCCGCACCGCTGGAGACGCCCCTGCTGCGCGACGCGCTCAGCGGCATGCTGCCCGCGTACATGGTCCCGTCCGTCTTCCACCGGCTCGCGGCCCTGCCGCTGACCGCCAACGGGAAGACCGACACCAAGGCCCTGGCCGCCCTGACCGCACCGCCCGCCGCGGACGGCCCGCAGGGCGCGGCCGCGGACCGCCGGCAGCCCCCGGAGACGCCTGCCGAACGCCGGGTCGCAGCGGCCTGGGCCGCGGCCCTGGGGCTTCCCGAGGGGCGGATCGACCGGCAGGACCGGTTCTTCGACCTGGGCGGCACCTCACTGACCGCCCTCAGGGTCGCGGTCGCCCTCGACCGCGCGGTCACCCTCCGGGACCTGGCGGACTGCCCGGCCCTCGCCGACCTCGCGCGGCTGGTCGAGGAACGCTCCGCGCCCACCCCGTCCACGCCCACGTCCACCTCGTCCACGTCCACCTCGTCCACGTCCACCTCGTCCACGCCCGCCCCGGCCGGGCCCGCACCGGGCACCGCAACCACCCGTCCCACCCCGTCCGCCGACGAAACCGACAGGAGCCCCCGATGACCTCAGCACCCTCCGCTGCTTCCGCAGCCTCCGTCGCGATGTCCGGTACGGGCCAACAGGACACGGCGCAACCGCGGCCGGGGCCGGGGCAGGGACCGGGGACGGGGCCGACGGACGGCCTGCCGCTGCTCCACGTCCCGGGCACGGCGGACACCTCCACCTGGGTCGGCGAGCAGCGCGACATGCTGCGCGGAGCCCTCCTCGACCACGGCGCCGTCCTGGTCCGCGGCCTCGGCATCGCGGACCCGGCGGACGTCGACCGCGCGCTGCGGCAGCTCGGCGCGGTCCCCCTGACCGAGAGGGAGGCCTTCGCTCCCCGCGAGACCCACTCCGAAGGGGTCTACTCCTCGTCGACCTGGCCGCCTAACCAGCCCATGTGCATGCACCACGAGCTCAGCTACACCACCGAGTTCCCGTCACTGATGCTCTTCGGCTGCATCACTGCGCCCACCGCCGGCGGGGCCACCACCGTGGCGGACGCCTCCGTGGTGCTCGACGCGCTCCCGGCCGAGATCACCCAGCGCTTCCAGCGCGAGGGGTGGCTGCTCACCCGTACCTACGGCAACGACATCGGCGCCTCGCTGACGGACGCGTTCGGATCCGAGGACCGGGACGCCGTCGAGCGCCACTGCCGGGCCCACGCCATCGCCTTCGAATGGCTCCCGGACGGCACCCTGCGCACCCGGCAGCGCCGCAGCGCCGTACTGCGGCACCCGGAGACCGGCCACCGCTGCTGGTTCAACCAGATCGCGTTCCTCAACGAGTGGACGCTGGCCCCCGAGATCCGCGAGTACCTCGTCGACGAGTACGGGCCGGAAGGCCTGCCCTTCAACACCCACTACGGCAACGGCGACCCGCTCGACGCGGACACCGTCCGGGTGATCAACGAGGTGTACGAGGCGCACACGGTCCGCCGCCCGTGGGAGGCCGGTGACCTGCTCCTCGTCGACAACCTCCGCACCGCCCACGCCAGAGAGGCCTTCGAGGGCGCCCGCCAGGTGGTGGTCGGTCTGGCCGACCCCCGGCGCGCAGCCGACTGCGAACCGACGATCGAGGTGACCCTGACATGACCACCGACCGACTGGTGCCGCCCTTCGCGGTGATCCCGGGCGAGCAGGTCCGACGGGCGCTGGAAGGGAACGAGAAGCACATCGTGGAGCTCGTGGAGGAGACGTACCGCCTGCACGGAGCCGGCCGCAGCGTCAACCCGCCCTCGCTGTTCCTCCGCTTCCCCGACCGCCCCTCCTCGCGCATCATCGCGCTGCCCGCCGCCCTCGGCGGAGCGAACCGGGTGGACGGGCTGAAATGGGTCGCCAGCGTCCCCGAGAACACCGAGTTCGGGCTGCCCCGGGCGTCCGCCGTGCTGGTCCTCAACGATCCGGTGACCGGCTACCCCTTCGCCTGCCTCGAAGGCTCCATCATCAGCGCCACCAGGACGGCCGCCTCGGCGGTCCTGGCCGCGGACCGGCTCACCCGGGGCCGCCCCCGCCCCACCCGCGTCGGATTCATCGGGTCGGGCCTGATCGCCCGCTACATCCACGGCTTCCTGACCGCCACGGGCTGGAACTTCGAGGCCATCGGCGTGCACGACGTCAACACGCGCAACGCGGCCTCCTTCCGCACCTACCTGGAGCAGTCGGGCAGCACCAGCCTCATCGCGGTGCACGACGACCCGGAGGAGCTGATCCGCGTCAGCGACCTGGTGGTGTTCGCCACCGTCGCCTCCGAGCCCCACATCACCGACCCGAGCTGGTTCGGCCACCGTCCCGTCGTGCTGCACATCTCCCTGCGGGACCTCGCCCCGGCGGTCCTCCTCGCCTCGACCAACATCGTCGACGACGTCGAGCACTGCCTGCGCGCCGGCACCTCCGCACAGCTGACCGAGGAACTCGCCGGCAACCACCGGTTCCTGCACGGAACGCTGGACGACGTCATCACCGGCCGGGTCTCCATACCGGCGCACCGACCCGTGGTGTTCTCGCCCTTCGGCCTCGGGATCCTGGACCTCGCCGTCGGCAAGTACGTCTACGACACGGTCAGCGCCGCGGGAGACCTGCAGACCATCGACGGCTTCTTCCACGAAGTCACCCGCTACGGCTGAGGAGACCTCACGTGCCCGTCATTTCATCTCCGTACGCCTTCAACGAGGACGACCTCTACGTCGACCTCCGACCCGTCCTCGGCTCCCCGCTGTACCTCAAGTGCGAGGGGTTCAACTTCGCCGGGTCGATCAAGCTGAAGGCCGCGGCCGCGATGGTGGAGTCCGCCGAGCGAAAAGGCGTCCTGAACTCGCGGTCCGCACTGGTCGAATCCTCATCGGGAAACCTGGGCGTCGCCCTCAGCGTGATCGCGGCGAGCAAGGGCTACCGGTTCCTGTGCGTGACGGATTCCCGGTGCAACCTGGCGACCAGGCTGATGATGGAGGCGCTGGGCAGCGAGGTCCACGTCATCAACAACGCGAAGCCCTACGACAGTTTCCTGGCGGCACGCATCGCGTACGTGGAGGCGCTGTGCGCGTCCGACAGTCGCTGGGTGTGGCTCAGCCAGTACACCAATCCGGCCAACTGGCACGCGCACTACCGCAGCACGGCGCCGGCGATCGCCCGCGAGTTCCCCGAGCTGGACGTCCTGTTCGTGGGTGCCGGGACCACCGGCACCCTGATGGGCTGTGCCCGCTGGTTCCGGCACTGGCGCCGGCCGGTGCGCGTCGTCGCCGTGGACAGCGTCGGCTCGGTGTCGTTCGGCGGCCCGCCGGGACGCCGGATGATCCCCGGCCTGGGCATGGGCGTCCGCCCGCCCCTGCTCGACACGTCCTACGTGGACGAGGTCGTCCACGTCGAGGAGGCCGACACGGTCCGCACCTGCCGGGAACTCGCCCACCACGGCTTCCTCTTCGGAGGCTCGACGGGAACGGTGGTCAGCGGCGCCACGAACTGGCTCGCCAGCCACGACGGCCCCGCCGTCACGTCGGTCGCCATAGCCCCCGACCTCGGCGAGCGCTACCTGGACACCGTCTACCACGACAACTGGGTGCGGGCCCTCTACGGCGAATCCGCCATCGGGGAGCCCTCCGCGGGGCACTCCGCAGAGCCCGCGGCAGCGCCCGCGGCGGATCCCATGCCGGAGCCCTCCGCAGCGCCCTCGGTAGAGCCCACGCCGGAGCCCTCCCCCAACCCCCGCCCGACGAGCACCTGAGGCGGTCCCGCCCACCACCTGCCGCTGCGGGGCGGGCCGCCGGGGCGGCGGGGGGCGGGGTTCGTTGCCCGTGAGGGGGGGGACGAACTCGGCCGGGGGGAGGACGGCGGCCGACGGCGACCCCTCCTCATGGGGAACCGA